>JAGQUL010000167.1:6259-18882 GCA_020438525.1 Thermoleophilia bacterium
GCCAACCGCAACAAGGAGTCGCTGGTCCTCGACCTCAAGACCGAGGAGGACCGCGAGGTGCTGGCGCGGCTGGTCGAGCGGGCCGACGTCCTGATGGAGAACTTCCGGGTGGGGGTGATGGACCGGCTCGGCTTCTCGGTGGAGCGG
This sequence comes from Thermoleophilia bacterium, assembly GCA_020438525.1. Next base: position 6,407 of record JAGQUL010000167.1, read on the forward strand.
CTGCACCAGCTCAACCCGGGGCTGGTCGTCATGTCGATCACCGGCTTCGGGCACGACGGCCCGGAGGCCCGGCGGGCCGGCTACGACCAGATCGCGCAGGGCGAGGGCGGCCTGATGTCGATCACCGGGACCCAGCAGCCGACCAAGGTCGGGGTGCCGATCGCGGACCTGATCGCCGGGATGAACGGCGCCTTCGGCGTGCTGGCCGCCCTCCACGAGCGCACCCGGACCGGGCGCGGCCGCGTCGTGCGCACCTCGCTGCTGGCGGGGATGATCGGCGTGCACGCCTTCCAGGGCACCCGGTGGACCGTGGCCGGGGAGGTCCCCGGTCTCGCGGGCGACCACCACCCGTCGATCGCGCCCTACGGCATGTTCGAGACGGCCACGGCGCCGGTGCAGATCGCGTGCGGCTCGGAGAACCTGTGGCGCGCGCTGTGCGGCGCCCTCGGGTGGGACCCGGCCGACCCGGTGTTCGCCACCAACCCCGACCGGGTGGCCCACCGCGACGCGCTCGTGGCCCGGATCGAGGCGCTCTTCGCCGGGCACCCCGCCGAGCACTGGCTCGAGCTCCTCGCCGAGGCCGGCGTGCCGTCCGGGAAGGTCCGCTCGATGGACGACGTCTACACCTGGGACCAGGTGCTCTCGCAGGGGCTGCTGCTCACCGTCGAGCACGCGACGCGGGGCGAGCTGCGGCTGCCCGGCTCCCCGATCCGCTTCGACGACAACCCCTTCTCCGGCGGCCGGGCCGAGCACCTCCCGCCGCCGACGCTCGACCAGCACGGCGCCGCGATCCGGGAGTGGCTGGACTCGTGAGCCGCGACTGGCACGCCTGGCACGAGAAGTACGACGACCCGACGTCGTCGCTCTCCCGCCGGCTCGCGGTCGTGCGGTCCGAGCTCGGCTCGCTGCTCGCGGCGGCGGACGCGCCGGTGAGGCTCGTCAGCCTCTGCGCTGGGGACGGCCGCGACACCCTGCCGGTGCTGGCCGACGCGCAGGCCGAGGTGGACGCGGTGCTCGTCGAGCTCGACCCCGGGCTCGCGGAGCAGGCGCGGGCGACCGCGGACGCGCTCGGCCTCGACCGGGTCGAGGTGCGCACCGCGGACGCCGGCACGACCGACACGTTCGCGGACGCCTGCCCGGCGGACGTGCTGCTCGCGTGCGGCGTCTTCGGCAACGTGCGCGACGACGGCGTCGCCGCGACGGTCGCCGCGCTGCCGTCGCTGCTCACGCACGGGGCGCACGTCGTCTGGACCCGCGGCCGGCAGGTCCCGCACGACCCGACCGAGGTGGACGGCGACCCGAGCCTGGTCGTCCGCGACCTCTTCGCCGCCACCGGCTTCGAACAGGTCTCCTTCGTCCGCCCCGACGACGCCGGGTTCCGGGTCGGCGTGCACCGCTGGCCCGGGGCCACCGGCACCCCGCGGCCGGGGCACCGGCTCTTCTCGTTCGTCTGACGCGTCGGCGTACCCCCTCACCCGATCCGGGTGGTCCGGCGCGCCCCCTGCCTCTGCCACGTTGAGGGAGGACCCCGCCCGTGCGGAGCGGCGGGACCACCGTGTGCGCAGGAGGACGCCATGACCAGCCAGATCGATCCCGCAGCCCTGTACGGCAACCGCTTCATCACCCAGGAGGTGCCGAGCAAGGAGTTCCCGGCCGACGGCATGACGGGGGTGGACGCGATGCGGCTGGTCGCCGAGGACCTCGCGATCGAGGGCGACCCGGCCCGCAACCTCGCGACCTTCGTGACGACCTGGATGGAGCCCGAGGCGCAGCGGCTGATCGCGGCCAACCTGCACCGCAACTTCATCGACCACGCCGAGTACCCGCGCACGGCCGAGATCGAGCAGCGCTGCATCCGGATGCTCGCCGACCTCTTCCACGCCCCCGGCCCGACGACCGGAGCCCGCACCCAGGGCTCGTCCGAGGCGATCATGCTCGGCGCCCTGTCGCTGAAGTGGAAGTGGCGCGAGCGCCAGGAGGCGGCCGGCCGGCCCACCGACCGACCCAACCTCGTCTTCGGCGGCGACGTGCACGTCGTGTGGGAGAAGTTCTGCCGCTACTTCGACGTGGAGATGCGCCTCGTCGACGTGCACGCCCCCGACTACTGCCTCACCGCCGACGCCGCCGCTGCCGCGTGCGACGAGAACACGATCGGCGTCGTTGCGATCCTCGGCTCCACCTACGACGGCCGCTACGAGCCGGTGCAGGAGATCTCCGAGGCGCTCGACCGGCTCGAGCGCGATCGCGGCATCCACGTGCCGATCCACGTCGATGCCGCGAGCGGCGGGTTCATCGCACCGTTCCTCGACACCGACCTGGAGTGGGACTTCCGACTCGATCGCGTCGTGTCGATCAACGCCTCCGGTCACAAGTTCGGGCTCGTCTACCCGGGCGTGGGCTGGGTGGTGTGGCGCACGCCGGCGGACCTGCCCGAGGAGCTCGTGTTCCGCGTCGCCTACCTCGGCGGTGACATGCCGACGTTCGCGCTCAACTTCTCGCGCCCGGGCGCGCAGGTGATCGCGCAGTACTACAACTTCGTGCGCCTCGGCCGAACGGGCTACCGACAGGTGCAGCAGGCGTGTCGCGACGTCGCGAAGCACGTCGCAGCCGGGTTCGAATCGGCCGGGCCGTTCCACGTGCTCACCGATGGATCGGACCTTCCGGTCGTGGCCGTTCGCATGCGCCACGACGCAGACGTCGCGTGGAGCGTGTACGACATCTCCGATCGGCTGCGCATGCATGGCTGGCAGGTGCCCGCCTACCCGATGCCGCCGGACGAGGAGGACGTCCACGTGCTGCGGATCGTGGTGCGCAACGGCTTCTCGCTCGAGCTCGCGGAGATGCTGCTCGAGCACGTGCGCGAGGAGGTCGCGCACCTGCAGTCGGGCGCGGTGCAGCCCTCGACGATCGACAAGGTCGGGTTCCACCACTGAGCTCGCGCACGACAGGTGATCGGTTGCCGACGTGGCAGTCGAGGCTGTTCATCGTGGGCGGGTCCGGATTCGCGATCGCGTCTGCGCCGTTCGTCTCGTCGGCCGCGTCGTCGGTGCTGCTCGCATGGGTGTACGTGATCAGCGCATGCTTCTTCACCTCCGCCGCGTTCCTGCAGGTGGTCGGCTCGCCGTGGCTCACGGTTGCATGGTGGGCGGCGGCGATCCAGCAGGTCGGTACGATCTTCTTCAACGTCAACACGATCCGCGGCCTCGGCGAGGCGCAGGGGCGGGTGCAGGACGTGCTGCTCGTCTGGCGACCGGAGGCGTTCGGCAGCATCTGCTTCCTCGTGTCGAGCGTGCTCGCGTTTGCCGCGCTCGACGATTCGGGACGACGGGTCTGGACGCTGCAGCGATCAGACGTCGACCTTCGCGCGACCTGGTGGAACATGGCCGGCTCGGTGCTGTTCGGCATCTCCGCCGTGACCGGCTACGTCACGCCCGGAACCGACGTGCCGCTGAACGCCGCGTGGATGAACGCCACCACGATGCTCGGCGCGCTCTGCTTCGTTCGGGCGGCGTGGATCGTGCTACCGTCGAGCGAGGCTGACCCGTGTTCGAATCCGTAGCATCGACGCTCGCGCTGATCGGCGTGATCTATTGGACGTCCACCGCGGTCGCGCAGCTTCTGACGGTCCGTGCGCTGCGAACCCTCGACGACGTCGTTGGCGAGAGCGACGGGATCGCATCGCTCTCGATCATCGTCGCGGCCCGCGACGAGGCCGACACGTTCCGGCACGAGCTGGAGGTGCTCGAGTCGCTCGACCACCCGAACCTCGAGCTCGTCCTCGTCGACGACCGCTCGACCGACGCGACCGGCCGGATCATGGACGAGGTCGCCGCGTCCGATCCTCGAGTTCGTGCCCTGCACGTCGACACGCTGCCCGACGGATGGCTCGGGAAGGTTCATGCGCTCGAGCAGGGCCGACAGGTCGCTGAAGGGCAGTGGCTGCTGTTCACCGATGCCGACGTCGAGCTGGCGCCGGACCTCCCCCGTCGCGTCGTCGCGACCGCGGAGCGACTGGCGCTCGACCAGCTCGCGCTGCTGCCCGTCGTGCGAAGCGACGGCTGGCTCGTCGCCGGAGTGGTGGCAACGTTCGCACGATGGCTGCTTGTCGGGACACGGCTGTGGCGAGCGGCAGATCCGGATCGGCCAGACGCGTTCGGCGTCGGCGCATGCAACCTCGTGCGGGCATCGGCCGTCGATGCGATGGGCGGACTCGGAGCCATTCGGATGGACATCGCCGACGACGCGGCGCTCGCACACCAGGTCGCGGCCAACGGGGGGAGAACGATGCTCGCCTCCGGGGTCGACCTGGTCGAGGTGCGGTGGCAGCAGTCCGTGTCGTCGATGGTCGTCGGCTTCGAGAAGTACGGTGGCAGCGGTGGCGTCGGCTCGATCCCGCTCGCGATCGCGCTCGCGACGCTCGCGCTGATCGGCGAGCTCGCACCCTGGCTCGCCGTCGGCTGCGCGATCGGATTCGGCGGCGGGTCTGTGGCAGCGATCGCGCTCGCCACCATCGTCGCGGCCACGGTGCTCGGAGTCGCCGCGGCGCGGCGGTCGGGCGCGCCGGCGAAGGGTGCTGCCACCGGTCCGCTCGGTCCGATGCTGGTGTGGTGGATGCAGGTGCGCGCCGCAGTGCTGGAGCGCGTCCGGGGTGGCGTGGTCTGGCGCGGGACCTTCTACCCGACCGAGCAGGTTCGTGCCGGCAAGCGCTACCAGCTCCCGATCGGGCGTTCAGGCGCACGCCCGCGATAGCGGCGCGATACGATCGGCGGCATGCCGGAGCGGTCCAACAGCAAGCTGATCGTCGTCGCCCACGACATTCGCAGCCTCGCGAACGTGGGTGCGCTGTTTCGCACGTGCGACGGTGCCGGGGTGAGCGAGCTCGTGCTGAGCGGCTTCACCGGCACGCCGCCGGACCGCCGCATCGACAAGGTCGCGCTCGGCGCGGTCGAGATGGTGCCGTGGCGCCATGCGCCGGAGCCGGAGGACCTCGAGCGGGTGCTCGAGGGGCGCTACGTCGTGGTGCTCGAACAACACGAGCGGGCGGTTCCGCCCGGCGACCTGCAGGTGCCGGCCGATCGCGACGTGGTACTCGTTGCGTGCGAGGAGCTGTTCGGCGCGCGCGACGAGCTGATCGAGCGTGCCGATGCGCTGCTCGAGCTGCCGATGCGCGGCCGCAAGGACAGCCTCAACGTGTCGGTCGCCGCAGCGATCGGCATGTACCACCTCGCCGATCGGATGTTCGGCACGCCAGCGTCAGACCTGGCCAGCCGCCAGGATCGTCCGCCCGTACGCGAGGGCGTGCTCACGCGCGGGGTCACGCAGGGGCACGAGCGCGACCACGTGCCGCCGCCCGACCGCGGCACGCAGCTGGTGGACTGAGCCGCTTCGTCGCTTCGCGCGATCGATCGCCGGGTCCGCGCCGCCGGCCCGTCAGTCGTCGTCGCACACCTCGTCCCACTCGGCCACGATCGCGTCGACCTGGTGGTCGATGAGCTCGCGAGCCTGTGCCTCGTCGACGAGAACTTCGCGATCAGCTTGTGCGCGCGGTCAGACGTCGTAGCGGTCGATCGACGCGGGGGGTGTCGCGGCGGCTGCCTCTGGCGCCGCGAACGTGGCGGTCTGCTCGATCTCCATGCGCTGGACGCGCAGGTTCAGCCAGTCGACCAGCCCGTGGATGAGCATGTAGACGATCACGTACACGACCATGGCGAACAGGATCGATGTGTCCAGCACTGCCTGCACGTCGCCGGTCGTTCCAATGTCCGCACTCGGGAAGATCCCGCGGAAGGGTTCCATCACCCGGTCGAGATTCCGGTACCAGAACTCGGTGAAACCGGCATCCGCGTTGGCGCCGAACAGCTTGAGGAAGAAGCCGACCACCAGGATCACGAGGTTGATGGTCACCCACGCGAGTGCGACGTAGGTCGTTGCGCGGGCCGCCTTGGCCAGTCGGAACCTGGGCGTGCTCTCCATGGTGCTGCTCCTTGCGGTCTCGGATGCGATGCCGTGTTCCGAGGACTCCGCAGCTGCGAGTGCCGACGGTCGCCACGGATCGGTTTCGACGCCTTCATCGAGCGGTATAGCCGCTGGGCCCGAATCGTGAACACTTCGTACCAGTGGGAACTGCCATGTCTGCGTCATCGGTCTCGGACGAGTTGATCGTCTCCATGCAGAATTCGGTTGAGGCGCTCATGCCGCAGCTGCGCACGTGGCTTGACGAGCTCGTCCGGATCCCGTCAATCTCGGGTGACGGATATCCCGTCGAGTCGATCGAGGCCGCCTACGCGGCAGTGGAGCGCATGGCGATCGGTGCCGGTGTCGACGTGGAACGCGTCGAGCTGCCGGACACGAATCCGATCCTGTGCGGTACCCGCCAGGGCCCCGACGGCGCACCGACGGTGTTGCTGTACAGCCACTACGACGTGGTTCCTCCGGGCGACGAATCCGCGTGGCGCAGCGATCCATTCGAACCGGTCGAACGCGACGGGGCCATCTACGGGCGAGGCAGTGCCGACACCAAGAGCAACATCGTGGCGCTGCTCGGTGCGATACGTGCGTGGGGCGATGATCTGCCTGTGACGATCAAGCTGCTCGTGGAAGGTCAGGAGGAAATCGGGGGCGGCAACATCGCACAGCTGCCGATCCAGCGGCCGGACCTCGTACACTGCGACCTCATGGTGATCGGCGACATGGGCAGCATTCGGCCGGGGGTACCGACGCTCACGACCACGCTCCGTGGGATGGCGAACGTGACGGTCGAGGCGCGAACGATCGATGCACCGCTGCACAGCGGCCAGTTCGGCGGAGCGGCTCCGGACGCACTCGTCGCACTGCTCCACTCGCTCGCAAGCCTGCACGACTCGAACGGCGATGTTGCCGTCGACGGCCTGCGCCGCGATCCGTGGGACGGCGGGGGCAGCACCGAAGCAGAGTTTCGCGAACTTGCCGGCATCCCCGACGGCATCCCGTTGCAGGGGACGGGCGACCTCGGCTCCAGGCTGTGGAGCGGCCCGGCGATCACGATCATCGGCATCGATTGCCCAAGCGTCGACGGGGCCGTCAACGCGGTACAGGCCCACGCTCGCGCACTCATCAACGTCCGCGTGCATCCGGAGCAGGATCCCGCCGAGGCCCAGGCGGCGGTGATCCGACACCTCGGGCGGCTTCGACCGTTCGGCATCGAGCTCACCGCCATGGCAGGCGCAACGGGCTCCGGATTCGCTGCACGAACGGACGGACCCTCGTACGCAGCGGCGCGTGACGCCTGGTCGGCTGCATGGGGCGGCGCGCAGGTCGTCACGGCCGGCGTCGGAGGATCGATTCCGCTCGTCACCGAGCTGCAGCGCGCAGTGCCCGACGCCGAGGTGCTGCTGGTCGGCACCACCGATGGCTTCGCGTCTATCCACGGCCCTGACGAGCGCGTGCTGATCGACGAGCTGCAGCGCGCGACCGTCGCAGAGGCGTTGCTGTTCGGACTTCTCGCCCGGGAGCACGCTGCATGAGCGCGGACGAAACCAAGCCTCGGTCGACTCGTCGCGGGCTCGGAGCGAGACTGCTCGGGGCGATCGAACGCGCCGGCAATCGTGTCCCGCATCCCGCGATCCTGTTCCTCGCGCTGATCGTCGGCGTCATCGGGGTCTCGCAGGTCCTGGCCTGGCTTGACGTCTCGGCGAGCTACGAAGTCGCCGTACCGATCGAAGCTCCACAGCAACCGCACGACACGGACGGATCCATCCTCGGCGGCGCCTACGAGGAGCCGGCGATCGGCTACGACGAGGTCTACCCCGACGAGTACGAGATCGTCGAGCAGAAGGCGGAGGCGCAGGGGCTGCTCGACGGCGACGGCATCCGGTTCCTGTTCACGTCGTTCGTCACGAACTTCATGAACTTCACCGCGATGGGGATCATCCTGATCGTGATGATCGGAGTCGGCGTCGCCGAGGCATCGGGTCTGATCGGGGCGCTCATCCGCAAGCTCGTCCGAAGCGCCTCGGGCGCGTTGCTCACCTACCTGATCGTGTTCGTCGGTGTGATCTCCAGCATCGCCTCCGATGCCGGGTACCTCGTGCTGATACCGCTCGGGGGCGCTGCGTTCTACAGCGTGGGGCGACATCCGCTCGCCGGCATTGCAGCGGCGTTTGCCGGCGTTGCGGGTGGCTTCGGAGTGAATCTGCTGATCACGCCGACCGACGCGGTGCTGACCGAGATCGCCAATGAATCGATCGACCTGGCCGGCGGCACGCCGATCGACCTGACCGCGAACCTGTACTTCGGGATCGTCTCGACCGTGCTCATCACCGTGCTTGGCGGACTGCTCACGAGCAGGATCGTCGAGCCGCGACTCGGCGCATACGACGAGAGCGATGCTCCCGACGGCGGTCCGGGATCGATCGGCGACGCAAGCGCCAACGTCGAAGATATCGACCCGCAGGACGAATCTCGCGGCCTGCGACGGTCGGGAGTGTTCACGCTCCTCGCGATCGTCGGGATCGCCCTGCTGTCGCTCCCTCCGGGAGCACCGCTCCGTGACCCGGATACCGGCGACCTGATCGGTCACTCCCCGTTCATGAGCAGCCTCGTGGTGCTGATAGCCATCGTGTTCTTCGCAGCAGGGCTGGGCTTCGGACGCGGAGCGGGGACGCTTCGCACGAGCAACGAGGTCATCGATGCGATCACGAAGTCGTGGGCGGCGCTGGCGGGCCTGCTGCTCCTGTTCCTGCTGATCGCTCAGTTCATCGCCTACTTCAACTACAGCAACATGGCGACGATCGCGGCGGTGCGACTCGGCGACCTGCTCGAGCAGGGCAACCTGAGCACGCCCGTCCTGCTCGTGCTCGTCGTGCTGATGACGGCGGTCGTGAACATCATCATGCCGCAGGCGATCGCGAAGTGGGCGCTGCTCGCGCCGATCCTCATCCCGCTGTTCGCACGGCTCGACGTCGACCCCGAGATCGTGCTTGCAGCGTACCGCGTGGGGGACTCGCCGACGAACATCGTCACCCCGATCATGGCCTACTTTCCGCTGATCGTCGTATTCGCGGCACGCTGGCAGCGATCCGCCGGCATCGGCACCGTGATGGCGATGATGATCCCCTACTCGATCGCGTTCACGATCGGCTGGACGGTTCTGCTCGTCGGCTGGCAGGTCGTGGGCCTGCCCTTCGGTCCGGGCTGAGGCGCGACGATGTCCGACTCGACCATCGCACTGCTGGTGCTCGCGGCAACGGTTGCGCTGTTCATGTCAGGCCGCGTCGCGCCGGGTGCCGTGGCGATCGGTGCAAGTCTCGCCCTCGTCGGCACAGGCATCCTGAGCGTCGAGCAGGCACTCGCCGGGTTCGGGGATCCGGTGGTCGTGATGATCGCCGCGCTGTTCGTGGTCGCGGAAGGCCTTGACGCATCCGGCCTGACGGCGCGGCTGGGTGGTGCGCTTGAACGCGCGGGGCGCGGGTCCTCACGACGGATCCTGCTCCTGGTGATGCTGGGGGTCGCCGGGCTGACGGCACTGATCAACGTGAACGGCGCGGTCGCCGCACTGCTCCCGGTGGTCGTGCTCGCCGGTGCACGCACCGATCGGCCGGAGGTGCTGCTGCTGCCGCTCGCGTTTGCAGCGCATGCGGGTTCGCTGCTCACGCTCACCGGCACGCCGGTGAACCTGATCATCGACGAGGCAAGTCGGGACGCCGGCGCAGGTGGCGTGGCATTCTTCGAGTTCGCGTACGTCGGGGTGCCGCTGCTGGCGGGAACGATGCTCATCATCCTGCTGTTCGGGCGTCGACTGATCCCGCGCCGGTCGAGCGCATCGAGTGCAAGCGACCTCTCGGACCACCTCGAGGAGCTCCGGCGTCACTACGGTCTGGGAGACGGGCCCGGCACGTCCGATACGGACGAGTTCGTGACTCGCGAGCACGGTCTTCTGGAACTCGTGGTCGGTCCACGGTCGCGGTACATCGCAGATCGCGCGTACCCGGGGATGATCACCGACGACGGCGAGCTGGTCGTGCTCGGCGTATCTCGCCATGGCACGTCGCTGGACGAGCTCACCACCACGCTCGAGGCCGGAGACGTGGTGCTGCTTCGGGGAGCATGGGATGCGCTTGCCCGGCGTGAGGATGCCGACGCAGGCGACCTGCTCGTCGTCGAGGAATCCGAAGCCGTACGCCGACAGCTCGCACCGCTCGGCACTCGCTCGTGGGCGACGCTCTTCGTCGTGGCGGCAATGGTGGTACTGATGGCCGGCGGGATCGTCCCTGCAGTCGTCGCGGCGCTCCTGGCGGCGTTGACGATGTCGGTCGGCGGGCTCGTCAGCAGCCAGCGGGCCCTGCAGGCGATCTCGTGGCCGACGATCCTGCTCATCGCGGGAATGATCCCGGTCACGACCGCACTGACGCAGACGGGCGCTGCCGCGCTGGTCGGCGGACACGTCGTGGACCTCGTCGGCGATGCGGGTACGCACGCGCTGCTCGCGTCGCTCTTCCTGATCACGGCGGTGCTCGGCCAGCTGATCAGCAATACCGCCACTGCATTGATCATGATTCCGGTCGGTCTCTCCGCTGCGCATGACGTGGGCGTGGACCCGCAGGTCGTGCTGATGTGTCTGGCCATCGCCAGCGCGGCGTCCTTCCTCACGCCGATCGCGACGCCAGCGAACATGATGGTCCAGCAGCCTGCCGGTCTGCACTTCGGGGACTACTGGAAGCTCGGCGTTCCACTCATGGCATGGTTCGCCGCAGTTGCGGTGTTCGTCACACCGATCGTCTGGTGACGCGTATCAGTGGATCGATTCGAACCCGTCGATCACGAGCAGCGTACCGATCACCGCGAGCAGCACGCCGACGATGGCCGAGCCGTGACGGGTCATGAACGCCTCGGCCCTGCCGAGCAGCCGCGCCGTCGATGGCCGATCGACGATGGCCACCGCCAGCAGCGCCAGCATGCCGCTCGAGCCGACCACCACGAACACGGCGATGCCCGCCGCCGTCGAGATCGGGCCGGACGCGATCGCGGAGGTCGCGCCGAGTGCGAGCACCACGATCTTCGGATTGGCCAGCGACAGCGCGGTGCCGGTGAGCCAGATCCGTGCCGTCGACGCGCTCGCCAAGGCATCCAGCCAACCCGATGCTTCGCGATCCGCGCCGGTCCGCGGCCGTGAGTGCCAGGACTTCGCGGCGACTGCGACCAGCAGCACGCCGAGCACCGCCTTGGTCCAGCCGATCCAGCCGGTCGATCCGCCGCCGGCGGTGTCGTCGATCATCGTGGCGGCTGCCGTCGCCACGATGATCCCTGCGAGGAGTCCCAGCGACCATCCCAGCGCCAGCGCGACGGCACGTCCGCGACCGCGGGGGTCCCCGAGCAGCGGGATGATCGCAAGGATCGGGAACGGACTCAGGCCGACGGTGACGGAAACCCCGACGAGCTCGATGATCGATACGTGCATTCGCTCGAAGCGCCTATGTCACCACGAGCGTTCCGGACATTCCGTCGTCCGCATGCTCGATGCTCTCGAAGCGGTACGTGCCCGGCGCGAGTACGACGTCGAGGTAGGTGTAGCCCTTCACGACCGGACCGCTACCCGCGACCTTGTCGTCTTCCGCATCGAAGATCGTGAAATCGTGCGCCGCCGCCTCCTCGTTGGTGAATCGAATGGTCACCGGCCCTGCCGCCACGTCGAGCGAGTCGGGATCGAATGCCGTGCCGCCGGCAGCGACCGCGACCGCGACGACCTGTGGCTCCTCGTTCGGCTCGTCGGGTTCCGGAGTCGTGCCCGGCGTGTCGGGGGCGTCCGAGTCGCCCGTCGAGTCGTCGGCTGGTGGTGTGGTGGGGCGGTTCGTGTTCGAATCGGAGGACGGCGGACGGACCGGCGCAGGTGCCGGGACGGGGTTGGTCGCCGGCGCGTCCGACACCGAGTCGGGTTCGTCGGGCACGTCGACGCTCAGCTCGGGCGAACCCTGCTGCTTCGCGCCCAGCTCCAGCGTGATCACCGCCGGTCGCACGCCGGCATCCGCATCGGTCGGGTCGCGCATCGACCCTGCCACGACCAGCCGTGTGTCAGCGACCGCTACGCCGGACAGGTCGGTCGCATCCGTCTCGATCGTGCGCAGCAGCGATCCGTCGTCGGCGGATACCGCGTAGACCGAGCCAGATGCACCGGCGACGAGCACGAGATCGTTGGTGGTCGTGATCGCACCCAGTTCATGCTCGTCCAGGCGGAGCTGCCACCGCTGCTCGCCAGTCTCGGAGTCGAGCGCGACCAGCTCGCCTCCGGGCTCGGGTGAGACGCCTGCGCTGCCGTCGGGCTTCGTGGTGGTGGCGTAGATGGCGTCGCCGCCAACGGCGAACTGCGTCACCGGTCCGCCGAAGTTCCCGAGCCGGGACGCCCACAGCTGGACACCGTCGTCGATGCCGACGGCCCGGACCACGCCGTCGCTGCCGGCAGCGACGACCGCGTCCTCGTGATCGAGGCGAACCCGGGCCGGGCT
>JAGQUL010000168.1:0-2260 GCA_020438525.1 Thermoleophilia bacterium
CGGTGCCTCGTCGAAGGGCACCGTGCCGGTCCACTCGCCGGCGGGGTCGTCGCCGCGTCGCGGCACGCTGCCGTCGTTGCCGGCGGTGCGGATCGGGATCTCGCCCATGTGCTGGAAGCCGATGTTGCCGTCGCGGTCGGCGTACACCACGTTCTGTGCCGGTGCGAGCCAGCCGCGGCACGCCTCGCGAAAGTCTTCCCAGCCAGCGGCGTGGTTGAAGCCGCGGATCGTGTCGGCGGTGCGTGCGGGTCGCACTGCGTCCCAGCGCAGCGACACGGGATCGCTGATGTGCTCGCTCGTTGCCACGTCGGTGATGATCGGGCCGCGTCGGGTGGCGCGCACCGTGAGCGTGACCGGGTCGGCGCCCTTCACGCGAATCGTCTCGGTACGCGTCTCCAGGTCGCGCCACTCGCCGCCCACGTCGCGGTAGCGAGCGCCCGACTCGTCGAGCTCCTCGAGGTAGCAGTCCTGCACGTCGATGCTCGAGTTGGTGAAGCCCCACGCGATCCGACCGTTGTGGCCGAGCACCACGCCGGGCACGCCCGGGAAGGTGAAGCCGCGCACATCGAGGTCGCCGCCCTGAAGGCGCTGCTCGTACCAGACGCTCGGCATCTGCAGGTCGAGGTGCGGGTCGTTGGCGAGCAGCGCACCGCCGCTGCGGGTGCGTCGCGGACCGATCACCCAGTTGTTGGAGCCGATCCCGCCGGGGCCGCCGAAGCCCGCGGTGTCGCGCATCGCGGCGACGAGCTCGCCGAGCACGTCGGTGTGGATCTGCGCCGGCCATGCACCCACGTGGTCGCCGGACTCGATCGCATCGAGCACCTCGAGCCCGAAGCGCGCCGCGAGCTCGCCGCGCGCGAGCTCGCTCTCCCAGTTGCCGCACAGGCCGAGCGCCATCACGCGCGACAGCGCGAGCGAGTCCTGCGGTCGCCACGGCTCGGGCTTCGCGCCGAGCAGCCGGAACTCCACCGGCAGCCGTCGTCGCGCCCGCTCGAACCCGGCGTTCACGCCCTCGGTGTATGCGGTGAGCGCGGCGCGGGACTCCGCGTCGATCAGCTCCCAGTCGCCCTCGATGTGCTGCGGGAACCCGAGCGTGCGGATCAAGCGGTCGGAGCCGATCCCCGGCTCGCCGACGAGCTCCGCGAGCCGGCCCAGGCCGACGCGGCGCAGCAGGTCGAGCTGGAACGTTCGGTCGGTGGCGTGCAGGTAGCCCTGGACGCGGTACGCATCGGGCTCGGTGGACGCGAACACCGCGGGGATCCCCCACTGGTCGCGGATCACCTCGACGTCGCCGTCGAGCAGCGGCATCGTGACCGTGCCACCCCATCCTGGAACGGCTCGCTTGCCGCTCATGTACGCGGCGACTCCGATGCTCGCCAGGGCTGACAGACCAATTCCGAGGGTGGTGCGGGTTCGAACCATGCAGCGAGCATACCCGCGTGCGCGCGAAGGATGCGATGCGACGACGACCCTGCGCCACGAGCACGGCGGCCTGCTCGTCAGGGCCTGCAGGCACGACTCCGGCGCGGCGACGACAGGCCCCGGATGCGCACGTGCGCACTGCCTGTCGTCTCCGCGCCGGAATGGTCGCGTGGAAGGTCGCGTGTTCGGCCTGTCAGCCGAGCAGGCGCAGCACCGCGGACTGGGTCTGGTTGGCCTGCGCGAGCATCGCCACGCCGCTCTCCTGGAGGATCTGCAGCCTGGTGTAGTTGGACATCTCCGATGCCATGTCCACGTCGCGGATCCGGCTCTCGGCAGCCATCAGGTTCTCCTGGTAGATGCCGAGCGCGTTCACCGTATGCTCGAGCCGGTTCTGCACCGCACCCATCTGCCCGCGTGCGGTGGAGACCTGGTTGACGAACGAGTCGACGTCGGCCAGCACGTTGGTCATGGTGCCGGAGTTGAAGTTGCCCATGACCGCGCTGAGCGTGCCGCCCGACGTGCCCGTGCCCGAGGACGTCATCGCGGAGAGGTCCGTGAGCGCGACGCTGAGCTGGTCGCTCGCGGTCTGGTTGGCCCCGACCTGGAGCGTGATCGACGCGGTCGACCCGTCGAGCAGGTTGACGCCGTTGAAGTTCGCGCCGGAGATCATCCGACCCATCTCCGCGCTGAGCTGTGCGACCTCGGTCGTGATCGCCATCTTGGCGTTGGCGTCGTTGGTGCCGTTCTGGAACTGCACGGCAAGCTCGCGAACGCGGTGCAGGATGTCGTGCAGCTCCGTCATCGAGCCCTCGGCGGCCTGGACGAAGCTGATGCCGTC
>JAGQUL010000168.1:2368-2620 GCA_020438525.1 Thermoleophilia bacterium
CCGAGCTGAGCTTCTCCATCGACTTGCCGAGGCGGATCGCGTTGAACGCGAGGTTTCGGTGCGCGTTGAACGCATCGATGTTGTTGTTGATGCGAAGACCCATCGTGGGACCGTCCTCCATGCGGCCGTCGGGGTCCGGCGATCGAGTCCTGAGGACGCCGGTGTGCTCCCGATTCGGCTGGTTTCCGTGCCGCGCGCTCCCCACCCTGGGAACGCGCCATTTGTGTCATTCGCGGACGCCACCCGTGGGTC
>JAGQUL010000168.1:2732-3248 GCA_020438525.1 Thermoleophilia bacterium
CTAGGTTTTTGCGGATTTGCAAGTTGGTCTTGCCAACGAGCACGGCCTGTCGTACGTTCGTTGTGTAGCCGCCGGGCACTCCCCAATACCCGGCCGGAACGGATTCCACGACCCCCACGAGGAACGTACGAATGACCTTCAAGGTGATCCAGCAGGGCATGCCGCTGCGTTGGCTGTGCCCCCACTGTGAGATGGAGATCGAGGCGGAGATGCTCTCCGAGCCCGATCCCAACCGAGCGTATGTCTGCTTCTTCTGCGGATGGCGCCGAAGCCTGGCGATGATGGAGTACTACGGCTTCGTCCGACCCGCGCACGGCGATACCGATCGCGAGCACACGCACGCCGAGACGTCGAGCTGACGTCGAAGGATCCGGCGCCCGCACGCCTCGCGTGACCGCGCCGACACGTCTGCCGGCCGCACCCCATGCGGACGGCACCAGTAGAACCACCTGGGCAGCGCACGACCCCCGTCGGAAGGGCAACCGACGGGGGTCGTCGCATCTTCTCAGCGGGGTT
>JAGQUL010000169.1 GCA_020438525.1 Thermoleophilia bacterium
GCCGACCAGCTGCAGCCGGTCACCCGCCGTGGCGCGCTCGAGCCTGCGCGACAGCGCCGCCGGCTCGACCGCATCCGGCAGCTGCGACGCGATCGTGCGCCGCACGTGCGCCACCGCATCGGGCACCGCATCCGCCGGGCGCAGGTGCGCCGCACCGCTCGCCGCATCCGCGACCGACGACGGCACCGCCACCCGCGACAGCTGCCACCACGGCTGCTGCGCACCGGTCGTGCGCAGGCCGTGCCAGGCCTGCCCCTTGAGCACCTTCTCGCCGATCCCGTCCATCGCCGCGAGGTCCTGGATGCTCGTGAGGGTCTTCTTCTTCACGACCCCGTCGTCGCCGATCAGGCGCTTCGACAGGTCCTTGAACTCCTGCTTGCTGATCATCCCGTACGAGTGCGCGTCGGTCACCAGCTGGCGAATCTGCTGGGCGCGGTACACCGCTTCCGCCTTCTTGCCGCCGCCGTTGGTGCCGGGCGCGAGCTCGAACCCGGTGCGCGCCCACACGTAGCCGCCCGCGTCGAGCGCCGCCGTGACCGTCACGTCGTCCACGCCGGCCCGCGCGTACGCCTCGTACGCCTGGGTGTTGAAGCTGCCGGCGAACCCGGTCCGCTGCACGTCGCGATCGAGCTCGAGGTAGGCGTGGTAGACGTTCAGGCGCCCGTTCTCCATCAGGTTCACGCGGCGCTGCACCGTGCCGACCGCCTCGCCCGACGGCAGCAGGATGTGACCGCTCACGCCCGCCTGCGCCGAGACCGTGCGCTCGCCGAGCGTCGCGGCGCTCGAGATGCCATGCAGATCGGCGTGCAGCCCCAGCCGCCCGTGGCTGCCTGCCCACGTCTCGCGCAGGAACGGCTCGTCGAGCGCCGTTGGCAATCGTTCGAGCGTCGCCGCAGCGATGCCGCGCACGTCTACGCGCATGGTGGTCCCGTCCCCTCGTGATGCGTCAATGCATGTGCGCGACCCGTCACGATCGCCACGCCGATTCATCGACGCCGCACGGCTTGGTCGTTCCAGCACGGCCGCGACGTGGCCTCACCTGTGGTCAGGCAGCAGCGGCAGGGATCGGCACGTCGCCCGCGCCCGCACCGGCCGGTGGCGGCTCCACCCACACGTCGACGTGCGCGCTGCCCGCGCTCGGATCGGCGAGCGCCGCACGCAGGTACACCTGCCCCGCCGGCAGCTCGCAGCGGTGCACGAGCACCGGCCCCGCCGGCCCCGCCGCCTCGACCCACGCCCCATCCTTCGCAGCATGGACGACGACCGCCGCGCCGCTCGACGCCTGCGCCCGCAGCTGTACGAGCCCCGCATCAGCGGGAACGTCGATCCACCAGCCCACCGAACCGTCGTCGCCCGTGCGACCCATGCGGTGCTGGCGAAACGCGCCGGCGCCTGCAGCCGGGTCGCTGCCACCGGTGAGCCTGGTCACGTCGCCGCCCGCCACGATCGCTGCGATGTGCGCCGCGTTCGTCGCCTGCCTGTCGCGTCGCGCGCTCGCGGGGGTCTCGTCGTCGAACACGAGCGCGCGCACCGCGCGTGGAGGCCACACCCACCAGATCAGCGTGCCGTGCATCGTCTCCGCGCCGCCCATGCGCATCGCCCACGCGATCGTCGCGAGCGCGGCAAGCGTGAGCAGCGCCGTGAGCCACATCGGCAGCGCCAGCCCCACCACGCCCACGACCTGCAGCGAGAGCACTGCGGCAGCGGCGAGCTGGCGTGGTGAGAGGGCATCGGTCACGACCCCGTGAAGATCGGCACGCACCGCGCGGAGCTTGATCGACGGGCTCGCGCGCGCGAGCGCGCGCCCACGCGCTCGACGCACGCACACGTGCGGAATTCACATCAAGCACCCATCCCCACCTGCCGATACGGTTGGAGATGCGAATCACCGGAGCCCCACGACGCGGCATCGCCGCGCGCCCTGCGCGCGTGCCCGTGCTCGTGCTGCTCGCCGGCACGCTGCTGCTGCTCGCATCGCTCGCACTGCTGAGCGCTCGACCCGCCCGATCTGCCAGCACGTCGTCGACCGTCGTGAGTGCAACGGTGCCGAGCGCGACGAGCCTCGACATCTCCGGCTGCGCCGCCGACGTGAGCGACGTGACCGACTTCGGGATCGTCACGCCCGGATCGTTCTCGCGCACCGGCACCGACTGCGTCGTGACCTTCGGCTCGTCCAACGACGCCGCCCGCCTGCTCACCTTCCAGGGCGACGGCGCCGGCGACGCGATGGCCGCCGCCACCTCCGGTGGGTGGGACATGGACTTCGACGGCAACTCCGGCACCGGCGACGGGCAGGTTCCGGAATCCGGTGCCGGTGACATGGGCTTTTACCGAGACGCGCAGATGGCCGTCGACCCGCGCGACGGCTCGATCTTCACCGCACGCCCCGTGCCCGGCGGCGATCGCATGATGCGGGTCGCGAAGTTCACGCCCACCGGGGTGCTCGACGTGACCTGGGACGGCCCGTCCGGAACCGGCAACGGAATCGTCGACTACGACATCCTCACCCCGTTCGCCGACGACTGGGTGCAGGCCATCACGGTGCAGGCGGACGGCAAGGTCGTGATCGGGTTCCACGCAGGAAGCGGCTTCGTCGTCGCCCGAATGACGACCACCGGTGCGCTCGACACGAGCTTCGGGACCGGTGGCGTGACCGATATCCCGACCAGCGCCACCGACGGCGACATCCAGGACATCACCATCGACTCGCAGGGTCGGATCTACGCCTCCGGATTCCGTGACCTGCCGACCGCCCAGATGATGGTTGCGCGCCTGCGCAGCGACGGCGTTCTCGACACCGGCTTCGGCAGCGGCGGCATCGCCACCACCGGCGGCCTGCTCGACGTGCCGAACGCGTACCGGGTGTTCATCCAGCCCGACGGGAAGGTCGTGCTCGCGGGCCGCGAGTGGGGCGGCGACCAGGACTTCGCGTTCGCGCGCTTCTCGAGCGCCGGCGTGCTCGACACTTCGCTCGACGGCACCGGCACCACGATCGTGCAGGCAACGCCCGGCTTCGACAACGTCGCGTTCGACGCGGGCTACAGCGACGACGGCTTCATCACGGCCGTGGGCAAGAGCGCGACCGGACAGGGTGTGATCGTGCGGATCGACGCCGCCACCGGCCTGCCCGACCCGAACTTCGACGGGCCGTCCGGCACCGGCAACGGCGTGGTGCTGATCTCGCCGGGCGGAGCGACGACGACCGTCCTGAACGGCGTGATCGTGGACCCCGACGGCTACATCACGTTCGCCGGCAGCGTGACCGGCGGCGGCGACACCGACACAGTGTTCGGGCGGATGACCCCGACGGGTCAGTGGGACACGAGCTTCGACGGTCCGAGTGGCACCGGCGACGGCTGGTTCACGGTCGACACCGCGCCCGGTGCCAGCGACGTGGCGTGGGACCTGCAGCGCGCGACCGACGGTGACGTGGTCGCGTTCGTGATCGAGGGTGCATCGGACACCGCGCGCCTGCTGCGCTTCGACTCGACGACGATCCCCGACTACGCGGTCGGCGCCGACGACTGGACCCCGGGCGACTCCGCGTTCGGGATGTGCCTCGCGTCGCTCACGGGCACCGGCGCGTCGATCACCGCGGCGTGGACCCCCGACGCGCGCTGCACCAACATGGGCGACTCCACCAACGGCACGTGGTGGGACGACGTGCCCGACAACTCCGGCAGCCCCGACGCGCAGGTCGGATCGCTCTCGAGCACGGCGACCGACGGCAGTGCGCACTTCCGCTTCGGCCTGCGCGTGGCACCGAACACGCCGCCGGGCCGCTACCTCGCGCCGATCACGTTCCAGGTCGTCGCGCCGTAGCGGCGGCGGTGCGCGGCCCGCAGCGCTGCGGGCGTCACAGCCAGCGTCGCACGCGCCGGCGGTAGCCAAGGTAGTCGTCGCCGAACCGCTCGGTGAGCATCCGCTCCTCGTGCCGGATCACGCGATGGTGGATGGTGACGACGAAGCCCGCGGCGCCGAGCGCGGCCAGCGGCTGCTGCAGCACGAGCGCCCAGCCGAGCAGCGCCGCAGCCATCGCCAGGTAGATCGGGTTGCGGCTGACGCGATACGGGCCGCGCTCGAGCAGGGCGGTCGACACGCGACCCGGCTCGATCGGGGTACGCGCCGCCGCGAACCACCCGACGGCCCAGAGCGCCAGCGCGAACGCCGCGGCCACCACGACCCAGCCCGTGACGCGCATCCAGCCGGTGCCCGCAAGCCACTGCGCCGCATCGGTGCGCTCGCACGCCCACGCCAGCACCCACATCGCGATCCCGTATCCGGCCGCCCACACCGGCGGCCACACGCGCGGGCGAAACCCCCCCGGGTCACGCTCGCCATGCAGCACGTGGTGCCAGCGCCCGCTCATCGCCGTGTCAGATCCCCGTGGCGTACCACACGACGCCGAGCGTGGCTGCGAGCGTCACCACGCTCGCGATCCGCGACACGCGCAGCGCGCCACGCGCACCCGCGATCGCGTGCACCACCGTGCCGGCGAGCACCACGCTGACGAGCTCGAGCTTGTGCTGCAGCGCGGGGATCTCGCCGGGGTCCAGGTCGTAGTCGACCATCATCCACACGCCGGTGCCGATCAGCAGCACCAGGAACGGGATCGACCAGCGCCCGAACCCGCGCGCCACGCGCAGGATCACCTCGCGGCGCAGGTCCTCGTCGCTCAGCGTTCGCGCGGCAGGAACCGCCACGAGCGCCAGGAACAGCTGGCCGCCCAGCCAGAACGCCATCGACACGAGGTGGAGCAGCAAGACGAATCGCATGCGCGCAGCATCGCAGGTTGCGCCCTGCCACGAACCTTGCGCTCCGAATGTAATCATCCTGCAAGGATTTGGATCGAAACGTTCAGTTTCTAGTCGCAATAGCCGATGGTCACGGCATGGGGACGTGGGGGCGTCGGGGCGGGAGAGGCATGGTACGGCTGTGGGCAGTGCTCGTGGCCGCAGCCAGCCTGCTCGTCCTGGCAGCGGCGCCGATCGACGCAGGTGCGGCCGTGTTCAATCCGCTGCTCGGCAGCGACGGCTGCCTCGACTTCAGCGACCCGCTCCGCCAGTCGGACTCCCTCGACTGCGCAGCCCAGGTGGCGCCCGGCGACCGCGACTGGGTCAACGACATCGCAGTCTCGCCGGACGGGGCACAGGTCTACGTGCTCACCGACCTCGCGATCCACCAGTACGATCGCCATTCCGGAACCGGCGCACTCACCTTCGCCGCCTGCTGGAGCGCCACCGGATGGAACGGCTGCACCACCATCTCGCCGCTGCTCGACCGCTTCTCCACGATCGCGCTCACCCCCGACGGCGCGCACGCATACGTCGGCACCTACCACGGCACGATCGCCGTGCTCGATCGCTCGCCCGGGACCGGCGCGCTCACGCCGCGTGCCGCGCCCGACACCTGCTACGGCGCCGCCGATACCGGCTGCACGCCGCTGCGCACCGGCCAGGACGAGATCAGCGACCTCACCCTGAGCCCGGACGGCACCTCGCTGTACTCGTCGAGCAGCAGCGCGGGGTTGTTCGTGCTCGAGCGCAACGTCGTGACCGGCGCGCTCTCGCAGCGCACGGACGAGCTCGCCTGCATCGGCACCTGGACGTTCGACTGGGAGGGCGACAACTGCGTGTGGGACGGCGAGGCATGGAAGTTCGACCAGACCCGCATCACGCCCGACGGCCTGCACCTCTACGCCGCGGCCGAGGATGCGCTCTACGTTTACGACCGCAATGCCGCCGACGGCACGCTCACGCAGGTGGGATGCCTCGCGTCGTCGTCGAACCTGAGCGGCTGCACCGACATGGGCGCGCAGGGCCTGCTGGACGTGCACCGCATCGACGTGTCAGCCGACGGCGCGCAGCTCTACACGCTCGGTGACTACGGAGTCCAGGTCTGGGACATCGACCCGGCGACCGGGCAGCTCGCGCGACAGGCGGACCCCACCGGCTGCCTGGAGGCCGAGGACCACCTGTTCACGGCCGGCTGCTCGACGATCCGCGGCATGCAGTGGCCCGCCGACATCGAGGTGTCGGCCGACGGGACCCGCGCGTGGGTGAGCGGCGACCTGGGGCTGTTCCTGTTCGACCGCGACCCCGCGACCGGCGCGCTCACACAGCTCCCCGGTGCCTCGGGGTGTCTCACGCCGTACGCCGCGATCAGCAACCCCGACCTGTCGCAGTGCAACGTGGTCGACATGATGGTGAGCGACTGGCGG
Source organism: Thermoleophilia bacterium (assembly GCA_020438525.1). The sequence goes on from JAGQUL010000169.1 coordinate 6,221, forward strand.
ATCGCCGCGAGCCCCGACGGACAGAACCTGTACGCGATCGGCGACTGGAGCGACGGGGTGACCGTGTTCGGCAACCCCGCAGCCGACTGTCGCGACGTGAGCTTGGCGGAGCGACGCAACGACACCGTGATCCACGTCGACGGCCGCTGCGTGGGACTCGACCCGGACCTGCGCACGATCGACGTCGTGACCTCGCCAGCGCACGGCACGATCACCGCCACCGACCCCGTCAACGGCCGCTTCACCTACCAGCCCGATCCGGCATGGACCGGCACCGACACCTTCACCTATCGCGCAACCGACGGGGTGACGACGACAGCCACCCGCACCGTGACCATCCCGCTGCGAACGCCGGTCGTACTGAGCTTCGCTTCGCCACCGACGATCACCGGCACCGTCGCCGTGAACTCGACGCTCGGCATCGACACGAGCTCGGTGCTCCCGTCGCCCGCCGACATCCGCTACACGTCGGTTTACTGGTACCTGTGCGACTCTGGGGGCGGCTCCTGCAGCTACGGCGGCAACGGCACCACCTTCAACGTTCGAGCGTCCAGCATCGGGCGCACGATCCAGGCGAACGTGAGCGTAACCGGGCTCGACTACAGCTCGGCGAGCGGCACCACGGCGCTCACGGTCGCGGTTCCGGATCCCGGAACGCCGCTCGCCGACTCGACGTTCGTGTCCGGAGTGCTCACGGTCGGCGGCTCGATCCGCGACTACACGGCGTGGACGAACGTGCAGTCGCCGTCCACGACCTCCACGCAGTGGCAGCGCTGCACCACCGACCTGGTCACCTGCACCGACATCGCCGGACAGACGACATCTACCTATGTGCCCGTGCCGGCCGACATCGGCATGCGCCTGCGATCGCACACGGTGGTGGTGGAGCCGCGCGGTACGTTCACCTCCGACGCGACCACCGGTGGGGTCGTGCCCGCGAACGTTCCCTTCACCTACGCCACGGTCTCGACCCGGCCCGCGATCAGCGGCGCGCCGACCACCGGCAGCACGCTGCTTGCTGTCGATGCCACGCTTGCCTACGGGGCGATCCCCGACTCGATCGACTACCAGTGGCGACGTTGCGACGCACAGCGACTGCGCTGCAGCGACGTGAGCGGTGCCACGTCGTCGAGCTACGTGCTCGGGGTCGCCGACGAGGGGTACCGCATGCTCCTGTTCCAACGGCTCTGGGTCGGCAGCGAGTATCGATGGTCGTACTCGGACGCGACGACCGTAGTTCGCGACCCGGCGCTCGTGGGCACCCAGCCACCGGCGGTGCTGACCGCGCCGTCCGTGACCACGCCCGCGGTGTACGACTACGTCGACCCGGATCCCGGTACGTGGTCGGGCGTCCAGCCGATCACGCTGTCGCGTCAGTGGATGGTGTGCGACTCGGCCGGTGCGAACTGCAGCGACGTGCCGCTTCCGGCTGGCGGCTACGCGTACCGCTACGTCGCGTTCACCGACGTGGGCGTGACCTACCGGCTGCGGATCACCGCAACCAACGACGACGGCAGCGCGACCGCCACGTCCGCCGCGACGATCCCGGTGCCGGAGCCCGCGCCGGTGGCGACCGCCGCGAGCACGGCGACGGGCGCGCTCGTGGAGGGGACGACGATCACGGTCTCGCAGGGATCGTGGCGCAGCGTGTCGGCGGTCGCGCTCGACCATGTCGAGTTCCAGGACTGCTCCACGTCCAACTCGCCCGCGTCGAGCCCGACGACCTGCACGCCGCTCGTCGACTCTCCGTCGCCGAGCCTGACGCTGCCGACCGCGTCGATCGATCGGTACGTCGCGTGGCGCGTGCACGTCACCAACGCGGTGGGCAGTGGCGTGACGGGCTGGGCGATGATCGGGCCGATTCGCCCGGCGCCCCCGACGATGGTCGTGCCACCCACGATCAGCGGCACGGTCACCGAAGGCTCGACGCTCACCGCAACACCTGCGACGTGGACCGCAAGCCGGCCGGTGGTGGTGACCGCGACCGCGTGGCTTCGCTGCCAACCCGACGGCACGGGCTGTGCCCAGGTCGCGACCGGATCGACGTACGTGATCGTGCGCGCAGACGAGCAGAAGACCCTGCGCATCGCCGAGTACGCGTATGCGGATGCCGTAGACGACAGCGATCAGGTGACGGGCACGAGCTCACCATCGTCGCTGGTGCCGCTCCAGCCGCCCCACGAGCTCGCGACTGCGAATTTCACGTTCTACGCATCCACCACGGTGCTGCGCGCCGGAACGGGAGTCGGCACCTACGTGAACGCGCCGTACCAGTGGACCAGCCCTGCCGCGATCACCACCGACGTGCAGTGGCTGCGCTGCGACGCCACCGGGGCGGCATGCGCACCGATCGCGGGCGCATCCGGCGCGTCGTACACGACGACGGTCGCCGACGTGGGCAGCACGATCCGTGCGCGACACCGCGCAACCAACGCCGCGGGAACCTCACAACACGACACGAACCCCAGCGCCGTGGTCACGTCCCCACCGCCGATCGCGCTGTCGCCGGCGTCGCAGATCACGGGGTCGCTGGTCGAGGGGCAGGTCGCCGCGGTCAATCCCGGCGGCGGCTTCAGCTCGATCTCGCCGGTCACCCTCGGCTACCAGTGGCAGCGCTGTGCCGCGTCGACAGGACCGTGCACCGACGTGCCCGGCGCCACCGCGAGCACGTACGCGATCACAACGGCAGACATCGGCAGCTACCTGCTCGCGCGCACGATCGCCACCAACGACGGCGGATCCACGACCAGCGATTCGTATCGCACGGGACCGGTCGTGCCGATCGCGCCCACGGCGACCGCCGCACCGACGATCACCGGCGGTGCGATGTCGGGAACCACCGCGACCGCCAGCGGTGCCGCCTTCAGCTCCAGCGTGCCACCCACGATCACGTACGAGTGGTACTCGTGCGCGCCCGACGGGAGCGACTGCCGGTACCTGCGCGTCGCGCCGACGTATGACGTTCCGGTCGACCTGGTGGGTCGGCGGCTTCGCGTGACTGCCCATGGGCGCACCACCGGCGGGGTCGCATCGATCGATTCCGCGGTCGGCCCGGTGATCGTGGGACCGCCCAGGTGGTCGTCGTCGCCCACCATGCGGGGCGTGCTGCGAGACGGCCAGCTCGTGACGGTCGACATGGTGTCGCTCGGAACCGCCCCGCTCGACGTGACGTGGACGTGGTACCGCTGCGCGCTCGACGGCAGTGCATGCGCCGCGGTTGCCGCTCGCACCGGTCGTGAGGCGCTGCTGACCACCGCCGACATCGGCCACGCGATCCGCGTGCGCGTGCGCGTTGCGAACGCGTATGGCTCGATCGAGGCGAGCACGCCGCTCGTCGCGGTGGCCGACGAGCAGCCCGCGGTCGTGGGGAACGGATCGATCGGCGGCATCCCGCGGATCGGTCAGGTGATGACCTACACGCCGGTGGTGTGGTCGCACGCAGAGTGGAGCTCGCTGCAGTGGATGCGCTGCAGCTTCAGTTTGTCCGACTGCGCTGCGATCGCGGGTGCGACCTCGGCTACCTACGCGCCCACGGCGCAGGACGTCGGCCGGTGGCTCGCGGTGCGCGAGGTCGGTGGTAATCCTGCCGGCACCACTGTCGCGCCGATGCCGGGGGTGGGTCCCGTAGCCGACGATCCGACCGCGCTTCCGATCGTGACGCCGCGAGTGACCGAGGTCACGCGCGGCATCCGCTCCGTCGTGCGATGGGGATCGACCGACCCGGTCGAGGTGTCGGTCACGTCGCAGCTGCCGCGCCAGTCCAGGGCAGGGCGCGCGGTGGTGCTGGGGACGACGACCCGCGGGCGGATCGTGCTGCGGCTCTCGGCTGGTCAGACCAGATGCGTGCGCCTGCGCGTGCATCGCGGCGATGCCGTCGGTGCGTGGTCGCCGCCGGCGTGCACGACACGGATGCTACCGGCGCGCTCGCTGCCGCGCCGGGGGAGCTGGCGTGTGCTGCGAAACGGTGCCGTGGTGTCGACGCGCCATCGCTCGAGGGTCTTCTACGCTGCACGCGCGCGCGTGACCGGGGCCAGCATCGCGGTGCGTACGTGCCGCACGTGCGGGAAGATCGAGATCCGCTGGCGCGGCCGGCTCGTGCGGACTGCATCGCTGCAGAGCGGGCGCACGCGCGTCGGGGTGATCTCGGTGCCGCGACTGCGTGGGCCCGGGCGCGGAGCGCTGCAGATCTCGGTGGTCGGAAGCAGACGACCGGTGATGATCGTGGCGGTCGCACTGCGTCTGGGGTAGCAGCTGCCCACCCTGCGAGGGCCGCGACAGGCAGAATGCATGACGACCATGCGCCGCCTCGGCTACCACACGCTGCTCACGATCGTCGTCCTTGTGTTCCTCGTGCTCGGCGGGGTGCTGCACTGGACCGGCAACGGCAGCGCGGCGCACCTGACCTGGGCGCTTGCCGACGTGATCGTGCTCGTGCCGCTCACGTGGGCGGTGCTGCGCGAGCTGGCCCGCGGGCGCCTCGGCGTGGACGTGATCGCGCTGCTGGCGATCGCGGGTGCGCTCGCGACGGGCGAGTACCTCGCGGGCGCGGTGATCGCGCTGATGCTCGCCGGCGGCAATGCGCTCGAGGAGTACGCGCAGGGGCGCGCGGGGCGCGAGCTGGGAGCGCTCGTGGAGCGCGCGCCGCGGCGTGCGCGCGTGCGCCGCGGTAACGGGCTCGAGGAGATCGACGCGACTGCGGTCGAGTCGGGCGACGTGCTGCTGGTGCGCACGGGGGAGCTCGTCGCGGCAGACGGATACGTGGTTGCCGGGTCGGCGCTCGTGGACCAGGCGGCGCTCACCGGTGAGCCGCTGCCGGCGCGGATCGAGCAGGGCGGGATGGTGATGAGCGGCTCGTCGAACGTCGCCGACACGTTCGAGCTGGTGGCGCTGCGCCCGGCGGCCGAATCGATGTATGCCACCATCGTGCGGCTCGTGGAGCAGGCGGTGGCGCGCAAGGCGCCGATGGTGCGGATGGCCGACCGCTACAGCGTCGTGTTCCTGGTGCTCACGCTCGTGATGACCGCCGGGGCGTGGATCGCGAGCGGCGACCCGGTGCGCGCGCTCGCGGTGCTCGTGATCGCCACGCCGTGCCCGCTGATCCTGGCGCCGCCGGTGGCGCTGGTGGCAGGCACGTCGCGCGCCGCGCGCCGCGGCGTGGTGGTGAAGGGGTCGGCCACGATCGAGGCGCTCGGCTCGGCGCGCGCGACGTTGCTCGACAAGACCGGCACGCTGACGCTCGGGTCGCCGTCGGTGCAGGCCGTGCACTGCGCCCCCGGGGTGGAGGAGGGTGAGCTGCTGCGGCTTGCCGGGGCGGTCGAGCAGCTGAGCTTGCACACGCTCGGGCGCGCCATCACCGAGGCTGCAACCGCGGCGTCGGGCGCGGCGGCGCTGCCGGTGCCCACGAACGTCGCGGAGCGGCCAGGGCACGGGATCGCGGGCGACGTTGACGGCGTTCGCGTGCTCGTGGGCGGGCGCGACTTCCTGGAGGCCGAGGGCGTGGCGGTGCCCGCTGGCGGCGGTGGTGCATCGGTTGCCGATGCGCACGTCGCGCGCGAGGGGGAGTGGATCGGCCGCATCGACCTGGCCGACACCCTGCGCGACGACGCACGCGAGTTCGTCGACCTGCTGCACCAGGTCGGGATCGAGCGCGTGGCGATGGCGACGGGCGACGACGAAGCGGCGGCGCGCGACGTGGCGGAGTCGCTCGGCATCGACGAGGTGAATGCCTCGTGCACGCCCGAGCACAAGCTCGACCTGATCGAGCAGCTGCGCCGCGACACGCAGGGCGCGGTGGTGATGGTGGGCGACGGCGTGAACGA
>JAGQUL010000170.1 GCA_020438525.1 Thermoleophilia bacterium
CTCGTCGCGGGGGTCGCGGCGATCGCTGCCGGCATCGCGCTGCTCGCTCCGGGCGACGACACCTCGAGCGGCCAGCAGGGCCTGCTCGGCTCGCTCGGCCCCGACCCCGCAGCCGCCGAGGTGCTGCACGCCGCGGGGAAGGTCGCCGGCGACTCGCCGTGGCGGCCGCTCCACGGCACGGAGCAGCTGCTGGTGACGACGCGCGACCACTACTCCACCAACACTGCAGACTGGGTCAGCGAGACCCGGGTGAAGGCGGATGGAACCTTTGCGATCCGGGCGATGATCGATCCGTCGACCGTCGCCGACGGCGGCACCTTCTACATGCTTGCTGCGCGCTGCCAGACGGTCGACCCGACCGCGCCGCCGAAGCCCGACCTCGACCCCGAGGACATGGTGCAGGTCGGGAGCACGCCGCCGGCCTGCTGGAGCGAGTCGGGCTCGCCGAGCCCGCTGCTCGCCAACGCGACCGGTCGCGTCGTGGACGCGCCGCCGGCAGGGGTCGTGGTGTACCTCGACCAGTATCCGGGCGGGTCCGATGGTCGAACGCTTCGCTTCGGCACGGACGTGGTCGAGACCGACGATCCAGCAGCAGGCGGCCCCGGCGGGATGCAGGCTGCAATGGTGCGTCCCGACGGCACCGTGCAGCCAGCGACCTTCCAGCCGCACTCGTTCCGGCGTGCGATGACCTGGGTCGAGGTCGAGCCGAAGCTCGCCACCTCGTTCGAGGTCGACGGTGCCACCGGGCAGGCGTCGACGATCTCGCCGTTGTTCGTCTCGTGGACCTCGGCGTTCGACGTGCGGCAGCTCGCGAAGCTTCCGACCACGGCCTCCGGCATGCGCGCCGAGCTGCAGCGAGCTGCCGACGAGCACCTGTCGCCCGCCACCGGCAACATCGCGGACATGCCGATGCCCGACGCCGACGACACGGAGGCTCGACAGGTGATCCGCGAGGACGTGATGGTGATGCTCGCATCCGACCTGCTCGCGGCGGCGCCGATCTCGCCCGAGGTTCGCCGCGCGACGTTCGATGCGCTCGCCGAGCTGCGCAACAACGGCCAGGCCGGGAAGGTGCTGCCCGACGCGAAGCTGCCCGACGGGCGCCCGGCGATCGGCGTGGAGTTCCCCATCCGGTACCCGGCGGCGGACACGAGCGATCCGACGGGCGGCACGGGACGGACCGTGCTGCTGCTCGACGCCGAGACTGCAGAGCTGAAGGTGCGACGCACGGAGCTCGGCGACTTCGAGAACGTCACGACCTGGACCAGCGAGCGCCGCGGCGGCGACTGACCGAGGATCAGCCGGCCGACGACGCCGCGCGCTTGGCCTCGCGCAGGTCGATGGCGTCGGCGAGCACGAGCTGCTCGTCGACGAGCACGGCCTCGATCGCGGGGCCGAGCATCGCCAGCTCGGCCACCGCGTCGACGTCGCGCACCGCGCCCTGGTAGGTGAGGCGAAGGCCGGGCGTGCGATCGGCGAGCTCGAGCAGGCGCTGCAGCGGCAGGTCCTCGCCGGTCACGTCGCGGTAGAGCGCGCGTCGCACGCCCTGGAAGTGCAGGTTGCCGAGCACGTCGACGATCTCCTGGTCGAACGCCGCCGGCGGCGGGTCGAAGACGTAGTCGGTGTCGACCTTGACCTCCACCAGGAGGCGCGTGCCGTACAGGTCGAGCGCCCATCGCAGCAGCACGGGATCGAACACCGCGGACTGGTCGACCACGATCGATTCGAACCCGGCGCGCGCGAGCCGCTCGATCCGCGAGCCCTGGTGCAGGTGACCGTCGAAGCGCAGCGGGACCCCCGCAACCGCGACGAGCGCCTCGAGCCACTGCGGCAGCACGTCGCCCGCGAGCGTGCCGTCGAGATCGTAGATCGCGACCTCGTCCGCACCGCGCGCGACGAGCTCACGCACCCGTCGAACGGGTGGCAGCTCCTCCCCCATCGCCACCTCGGTGGCGTGGAATGCAACCTGCGGGATCACCTTCACGCAGGAACGGTTCCCGTCGCGAGTGGAAAGCACGCGTCACGGGAGCGGCCCGCGTGCGGTCGGCTCGTCCCCGTCAGCCGGCGTGCGTGAATTCACGATTGCGCCTGGCGATCTGCTCGTAGGCGGCGAGCGCGTCCAGCACTGGCTGCACGACCGCCGGAGGCTTGCCGGTCTCGAACTCCAGGAAGTGCGCTCGGCGGTCCAGGTACAGGCGCGTGCGACCGGCCGCGGGGTTCTTCCAGTCGAGCGGCGGCAGGTCAGCCTGCAGCAGGCCACTCGCGACGATCGCGTCGAGCACTGCCTGGGCGGCCTTTCGCTCGGCGGGCAGTGCGAGGAACGCGTGCATGCTGATACCCGCCGCCGAGCCGTCCACCATCGTCGTGTTCACGCGGTGCCCGCCATACTCGTGGCGATTCACCGACTCGAAGGTGGTCATGAGCGTCGACAGCTGCACCACGCTCGGGTCGCTCGTCGCGAGCGCGGACGTGAGAAACACGTTGCGGATCGCAGGCGCGACCGGTGGCTGCGTCGGATCGGCGCTCGGCCGGATCGTGGTGGATGCGTGCGTGGCGGCAAGCTGCATCGTCGTCCCTCTTCCCCTCGTGTCGAACGGTGCCGCTCGACCCTACAGGTCGCGTCGCATGAGCACGAGGCGGTAGTCGAGCTGGTAGCCCAGTCGCTCGTTGATCGCGCGCATCGGAGCGTTGCCGTCGTCGTTGCTCGCCTGGAAGGTCACGACGCCCTCTGTGCGACCTCGTCGAAGCAGCTCCTGCTTGAGTGCGAGGGCGACTCCGCGGTTGCGCCATCCGCGTTCGGTGGCCGTCATGCGGTGACCCACGACGCTCCGGTCTCCGGGGTACCGTCGCAGCGCGACCGCCAGCCCGACGACGTCCGACGCAGCCGTCACAGCCACCAGCACGAGCGTCGGGAACGGCTCGTCGGGCGCGAGCCCGATCTCCTCGCGCAGCAGAGGAAGGTCGGCCGTGTCGAATCGAAGCGCGGACGGCACGTCCTGGTGAGACTGGCGCCACAGCGCCTCCGCGCCCGACTCCAGCTCGGGGTGGTCTCGAAGCTCGACGATCTGGGCGCCGTCGATCGCGCCGTGGGCAAGATGGTCGTCGTCACCCACCGTGCGAATCACGCGCTGCCGCTCGCCGACCTGCTCGAACCGTGCGGCGCGCCACGCGTCGAGCTGCGCATCGTCGGGATCGGAGATGTGCGCCGTCACGCACTGGGCGCGGCGCGCGTGCGCCCACGTCGCGACCGAATCGAGCACGGCGGCGAACTCCGGCACCAAGCCCGGGCGCAGGAAACCGTTGAGCTGGACCTGGTCGTTGCCGATCGACGGGCTGACCGTAGCGAGGGCGGCGGCAACCAGCTCGCCCGCAGGGTCGCGCAGGACGAACGGCTGGATCACGGTGGCGTCGCTCGCGACCGCCCGGTACGCGGTCGCGGTGGCAGCGCGCGGTCGGCCGACGGTCCCGGCGAACGTGAGCAGCTCGTCGAGCGCCGCGTCATCGGCAGGGTCAGGCAGCTCCACGCGCATGCCGAAGGGCTCGCTCAGCGCACGCGCTCGATGTCGGCGCCGAGCGCGCGCAGGCGCTCGTCGATGCGCTCGTAGCCGCGATCGATCTGCTGGACGTTCTGGATCACGCTGCGACCGTCGGCTGCGAGGGCCGCGGTGAGCAGGCTCATGCCGGCGCGGATGTCGGGGCTCTCCATCTTGATGCCGTTGAGACGAGCCGGGCCGCTGATCACGGCGCGGTGCGGGTCGCACAGCACGATGCGCGCGCCCATCATCACGAGCTTGTCGGTGAAGACGAGGCGCGTCTCGAACATCTTCTCGAAGATCATCACCGTGCCGGTCGCCTGGGTGGCGATCGCCACGGCGGTCGACGTGAGGTCGGCCGGGAAGTTCGGCCAGGGACCGTCCTCGAGCTTGGTGATGTGTCCGCCCAGGTCGTCCTTCACCACGAGACGCTGCTCCGGCGGCACGCGCAGCGTGGTGCCCTCCAGCTCCATCTCCACGCCGAGCTTGCCGAAGCCGAGCAGCATCGGGCGCAGCTGCGACACGTCGCCGGCGTTCTCGATCAC
>JAGQUL010000416.1 GCA_020438525.1 Thermoleophilia bacterium
GCGTGCGCACCTTGGCCGCGTTCTCGAGCGTCATCGCCCACGCCCACCCCATCGAGCCGAGCAGGCTGAACAATCCCACGTACACCGCCGGTCGCCACGCGCGCAGCGCCTTCGGGAGCGACGCCGGGTCGGTGATCGCGAACCCCGCCGTGTTCACCACGGTCTGGATGGTGAGCATCACGACGAGCGTGACGAGCGCCCGGTCGAAGGCGGGCTGTTCCTCGCCCATCGATCGCGACGCGGCGCGGATCAGCACCGACGCGATCGCGAAGAAGGTGCCGGCGGCGAGCCCCATCACGGCGGCCGGGTCGCCGGCGCGGCGCAGCAGGCGCACCGGTGAGCCGCCCGACGCCAACCACGCGACGCCGACGGTCACCAGCACGGCACCGAGCCAGCCGGGCAGCGCGAGCGGCTCACCCAGCCCGACTGCACCGGCGATCGCGACGGCGAGCACCTCCGTCTTCGAGTAGACGGTGCCGACCGCGAAGTCGCGCTCACGGAACGAGCGCAGGAGCGCCACGGTGGCGACGATCTGGGCGAGGCCGGCCGCGGTGACGAGCGGCCAGAACCGGGTCGGCGGCGTCGGTACGTCGTGCCCGGCGATGCCGAACCACACGATCGCCAGCGCCCAGGCGAACGGCGCGCCGTACAGGTAGCGCACGAACCCGGCAGCGCCGGCCGACAGCTGGTCGCGCAGCTCGTGCTGACGCGACGTCCGCAGGATCTGGAAGGTCGCGGCGGCGAGGGAGATGGGGATCCAGAGCATCTGTGTCTCAACATTCGGGACTCGAAGTCCGATGTATGGGACGCTAGCCGACTGTGCGACACTGCGCCGCATGGGAACGGGGACGACCGATGCCGGAAGCGTGACGATCGCGTGGGAGCGCACGGGCTCGGGCGCTCCGGTGGTGCTCGTGCACGGCATCACCGAGTCGCACGGCACGTGGGCGCCGATCGTCGACCGGCTCGCCACCGATCGCGAGGTCGTCACCGTCGACCTGCGCGGCCACGGCGACTCGTCGGCAGGACCGTCGTACGAGCTCGGCGACCTCGCCGCCGACGTGCACGCCGTGATCGCCGACCTCGGCCTCGACCGGCCCGACGTGGTGGGCCACTCGCTCGGCGGTGCGGTGGTCTCGGGCCTCGGGGCGTTCGGTGGGGTGCGGTCGGTCGTCAACGTCGACCAGTCGCTCGCCCTCTCGGCGTTCCAGGACCAGGTGCGATCGGTCGAGCCGATGCTGCGCGACGCCGCTGCGTTCCCGATGGTGATCGCCGGTCTGTTCGACCAGCTCGCCGGGCCACTGTCATCAGCCGAGCGCGAGCGCGTCGGCGCGCTGCGGCGCCCCGATCAACACGTCGTGCTGGGTGTCTGGCGCGTGCTGCTCGAGGCCGACGCCGCCGACGTCGACGCAGCGATCGACGCGGCGCTCGCCGGCTATGCGGCGAACCCGGTGCCGTACCTGTCGATCATGGGCGTCGACCCCGGGTCCGAGTACGCAGGCTGGATCGAGGCCCGGATCCCCGGCGCCGTCACCGAGGTGTGGGCCGACCACGGCCACTACCCGCACCTCGTCGACCCGGATCGCTTCGTGAACCGCCTGCACGAGTTCTGGTCGGCCTGACGGCGCGCCAGACTGGGCGGCGTGTTCCGGCGCAAGGCGAGTCAACCCGCACCCGGCCCGGCCCAGCCGGCGTGGCGCGAGCGGTTCGATCGCTCGCGCGACCTGATCGGCACACAGTCGCCGCCACCGTGGATGCTCGAGCGCCTCGACGCGCTCGACCGGCAGCTCGTGGCCGCCGAGGCCGACCACCACCGGATCGGCGCCGCGCTCGCCCAGCTCGATCTCGATCGGGCCACCCGTGAGCTCAAGGACGCGCTGCGCAGCCAGGGTGCACACCCGGCGCCCGAGTCCGAACGGCTCGTCGCCGCGCTCCAGGCCCGCTACGAATCGATCCACGACCTGATGAACAAGCAGACGGCGATCCGGCGCAGCATCGACGCGGCGATCGTCGACGTCGAGCTGCTCGCAGCACGGAGCGTCGAGCTGGGTGCGAGCGCCGAACGCTGGCAGCTCGACGCCACCGCCGAGCAGCTGCGCATCGACCTCGACGCCCTCGAGCTCGCCAGGCGCGAGCTCGCCGACCTCTGATCTCGAGCCGACCCCACGGAGGACCCATGCTCTGCCCGCTCTGCCGCGACACCCACCTCGAGGCCCGCTTCTCGCGCGGGATCGAGGTCGACGTGTGCCCGCGCTGCCGCGGGTTGTGGCTCGACCGGGGCGAGCTCGAACGGCTCCTCGCCGAGGGTGACGTCTCTCGCGAGCCGGCCCCGACGCCCGGGCCGATGCCGGCGCCCGCGCCGCCTCGCGAGCGGATGGACGAGTGGTACGACGACCGCTCCCCGGGCCGCCGCAAGAAGTCGAAGGCCAAGCGCCTCGCCGACCTCTTCGAAGACGTCCTCGACCTCTGACCCGCGTGAGGTGCCGGGCGCCGCTCGCGTGTCGCGGTGGTGGTGTTGCGTCGGTTCGGTCGGGTTGCGGTGCCGGGCGTCGGGTGTGGGTATGGCG
>JAGQUL010000171.1 GCA_020438525.1 Thermoleophilia bacterium
CCGGCGCGTTGATCGTCATCGAGGTCGACACGTCGGCGAGCGGGATCTCCCTGAACAGGCGACGCATGTCGTCGATCGTGTCGATCGCCACGCCGGTCCGGCCCACCTCGCCGAGCGCACGCGGATCGTCGCTGTCGAGCCCCATCTGCGTGGGCAGGTCGAACGCGGTGGACAGGCCGGTCTGGCCGCGCTGCAGCAGGTACCGGAACCGCTCGTTCGTCGCCTCGGCGGTCGCGAAGCCGGCGTACTGGCGCATCGTCCACGGGCGCACGCGATACATGCCGGGGTACGGACCGCGCACGAACGGGAACGTACCGGGTGGAGACAACCGCTCATCCAGGTTCGCCGGGAGGTCCTCGGGACCGTAGACCGGCTCGACCGGAATGCCCGATTCGGTGGTTCGCTGTGCGGGATCGGCAGGTGGCGCGCTCATGGCCGCCAGCCTACCGCGACCGCGCGCCGGACCGGGGGTTGCGAGCGGGCCTGCAGCTGCCGATAGGGATAGCAACGTGCAACGCACCTCCGCATGGCTCACGCTCGTCGTGGCCGCCGCGCTCGCGGCGGGCATCATCGCGTTCCTCGCAGCCAGCCCGAACCAGGACGCACGCGTCTCCACGACGCAGCTCGGATTCGGCACGCTCGACCGCGACTGGTTCGATGCACGCATCCACGATGCCGCGGCAGCGCAGCAGCGCGAGAACCGGCTCCAGGTCCGCGAGCGCACGGCGGTAACCGTGACCCGGCGCTGGCTCGGAGCCCTGCCCGGCGCGTCGACGAGGAACTCGGTGATCGTGAAGGGCGTCGCCGTGGCGGGGGAGACCCCCGAGGCCGCGTCACGCATCGCCGCGCTGCGAACGTGGTCGGACGGGATTCTCGACGATGCCTGGCACGTTGCCGGTGGCCAGGCGACGAGCGTCGCGGACTCCGATTCATGGACCGTGTCCACCGAGCTGCAGGTCACCCTGGCGCACGCCCTGCGCCGCACCCGCACGCTCCGGTTCCCGGTGGTGGTGCAGGTGGCGCCGCCGGTTGCGGCAGGCAAGCCGTGGCGCGTCCGCGACGTCCAGGTCGACTCCACGAACACGTCGCTGCGCGCATGGCGCGATCCGGTGGTCGTGCGCAGCGCGGCGATCGACGTGGTAGCCGCCACGACCGCGCGCGACGATGCGGTCACGGTCGCCTCGACCGTCGCGCAGCGGATGCGCGCCGTGCACGCGCTGCTGCCGACGCTCGCACGGGTCGACACCACCACCGTGTGGATCGTGGCTTCGGCCGGGCAGCGCCGTGCCGCGCTCGGCAGCACCTCGAGCGGCCCCGACGCAGCCCATCCGATCGCGCACCTCACCACATCCGGCGACCTCGTCGTCGAGCTCGGACCATGGCGTTCGGCGACGCCTGCCGAGCAGCGTGCGGCGCTCGCGCACGCGACCTTCCATGCAACCGTGCTCGATGCGCTGTCGTCGCTGTCGCCGATCCTGGCCGAAGGCGCAGCGATGGGGTTCGGCTCCGACCCGACCGACTCCGAGCTGCAGACCGCGCTCACGATTCCCACGGATCCTGCCGACTCGATCGCACGGCTGCTCGTCGCGCCCGGCGACTCCGCGCTCGACGAGCCCGCGCGCCAGCGCGCACACGCCCTCGGCAGCTGGCTCCTCGACGTGCACGGCGCATCCACCCTGCGCGAGCTCGTGGCGTTGCGTGGCACGGGGATCGACATGGACCATGCGATCCGGCGCGTGCTCCACGCCACGCCCGCCGGCATCGACGCCACGGTTCGGCGCTGGGCGGCCGGTGGCGCAACCGCGAGCGACTCCGGCGACCAGACCGACGACGCGGCGGATACCGGCGAGACGACCGGTGATGCCGGCAGCACCGACGAAGGGATCGCAGCATGACCGAGACCGCCGACCCGGCCGAGCAGCCCCGGCTTGCGGAGACGCTCGACGAGCAGACGCTCCGGGCGACGTTCCCGGATGCACCCGCCGACATCTCGGTGCCGCGCGACGTGGGCTCGATGTTCGGCGCCCGCCTGCGCGAGCTCAGGCGAACCCACGGCACCACCGCGTACGTCGGTGTCGGGGTCACCGCATTCGTCGTGCTCGTGCTCGTGCTGATCGGCCACGCGCTCGCAGGGATCATCGTGCTCGCGCTGCTCGTCGCGGTCCTGGCCGGCATCGGCTTCTGGCAGCACGGCGTGGCCGCCGACGCGTTCTTCGACCGCTACGCGACCGCCCGCGGCCTGCAGCACTCCGAGAACTCGCACGTCTCGGCACACGTGCCGCTCCTGCGCCGCGGCGACGAGCGGAAGTTCCCCCGCGTGCTCGCCGGCCGCATCGCCGGGCAGGACGCACGCCTTGCCCACTACACCTACACCGAGATCAGCACCGATTCAGACGGAAACCGAAGCCGCACCGACTACGAATTCACCGTGCTCGCCTTCGAGCTGCCGCCACAGGTCGCCGCCCGCTACCGAGGCGTGTCCCTCGCGCCCCGGTCGCTGTCGTTCGGCGCGCTGCAGGACTGGGTGCAGGACGACCGCAAGGTCGAGCTCGAGAGCGCCGAGTTCGCCAAGCGGTACAACCTTCGTGCACACGACTCCCAGGACGACGTCGCGCTCTGGGAGCTGTTCAGCACCACCTTCGTGCATCGGCTCGCCACCGAGCTGCAGGTCTACTGGGAGCAGCGCGGCGCCGACCTCGTGTTCTGGCAGAAGGGGCACGAGAGCGAGGCGGCCGACCTCGACCGGTTCTGCCTCGAGGCGTGGCACGTGCTCCAGCGGTACCTGGAGGAGTGGCAGTAGCACCTGCCGGAACCGACACGTCTCACCGACCACGCGTGAGTGAAGCGCGGGCAGTGTGGGAATGCAATCCCCGGACCCGGGCGTACACGAACGAAAGGCCCCTTCCGAATGAGCACTGGACTGATCATCGTCCTCGTCGTAGTCGGCGTCGTCCTGCTGTGGGCGATCGCGACATACAACGGCCTCGTCTCGCGACGAGCACGCGTCGACGAGTCGTGGAGCGGCATCGACGTGCAGCTCAAGCGTCGACACGACCTGATCCCCAACCTCGTCGAGACCGTCAAGGGCTACGCAGCGCACGAGAAGACGACGCTCGAGAACGTGATCAACGCGCGCAACAGCGCGGTGAGCGCCCAGGAAGGCGGCGATCCCGCGGCGCTCGGCGCGGCCGAGGGAATCCTCACCGGCGCGCTGCGCCAGGTCTTCGCGCTGAGCGAGGCCTACCCGGACCTCAAGGCGAACACGAACTTCCTCGAGCTGCAGCAGCAGCTGTCCGACACCGAGGACAAGATCAGCGCCTCGCGCCGCATCTACAACGGCAACGTGCGCGACTACAACACCAAGATCCAGCAGGTGCCGGCCAACATCATCGCCGGCATCGGCGGGTTCCGGAACCGCGAGTTCTTCGAGATCGAGGAACCCAGCGAGCGCGCGGCACCCAACGTCAGCTTCTCCTGATCGGTCGTGGCCTCCGGACGCGACGCGATGACGGGTTCCCGACGCACCGAGATCGATCCGCTCGCGCCCGAGCTGCGGGCGTCCCGAATCGCGTCATGGGGACCCGTTCCGCAGCGCGCGGCGCAGCTCGCAGACCGGCTCGCAGACCACTTCGCGAAGGTCACCGGCACGAACCCCGAATCCGGTGACCTTCGACCGTTCGCCGCGGCTCAGCAGGCACCACCTGCAGTGCCGCCGGTCCGGCTCGATGCAGCATCGATCGACTCGCTCGCCCGCATCGCACCGCTCCATAGCGACGACGATTCCCGACGCGCCTACAGCCTCGGCAAGTCATGGCCCGACCTGGTCGCCGCGCGCAGCGACGCGCTGGAGCGAGCCTGTGACGTGGTGCTCCGACCGCGTACCGAGTCCGAGCTCGAGCGAGCGCTCGAGTGGTGCGTCGAGGCCGACGTTGCGGTGGTTCCCGTCGGCGGCGGCACGAGCGTGACCGGCGGCATCGAACCGCTCGGTCGGCGGGCCGAGCAGCCTGTCGTCGCCATCGACACCACCGCGCTCGCCGCATGTCTCGACATCGACCACGTGAGCGGCGTCGCGACCTTCCAGGCCGGCGTTCGCGGACCCGACCTCGAGGCCGCGCTCGCACCGTTCGGCCTCACGCTCGGGCACGTGCCGCAGTCCTTCGAGTACTCCACGCTCGGTGGATGGATCGCGACTCGATCCGCCGGCCAGCAGTCGCTGCGCTACGGCAAGATCGAGGCGATGACCGCCGCGCTGCGGCTGGTCACGCCGGGCGGGGCGCTCGACGTCGACCACGTGCCGGCCCACGGCGCGGGCAGCGACCTGCGCGAGCTGGTGCTCGGCAGCGAGGGCACGCTCGGCATCGTGACGCGCGCAACGATGCGGGTGCGACGACGACCCGATGTCGTGCGCTTCGCGGCATACCTCTTCCCGGGCTTCGACGAGGCGCGCGACGCAGCACGACTGCTCGTGCAGCGAGGCGACCTCAAGCCCGCGATGGTGCGCGTGAGCGACGCGGCCGAGACCGCGTTCAACGTCGGAGCCAGCGTGCCGCGCATCCTGGGCGGCTCGATCGGGCGCGGCGTGGCGAACCTGCTCGGCGTGCGTGGCGGCGCGATGGTGATCGTGCTCAGCACCGGCACCGCCGGCGAGGCACGCGCGACGGAGCGGCTCGTCGATCGCCACATGCACGTGCGGGGCGGTCGATCGCTCGGCCCGATCCCCGCCAAGGCGTGGTACCACGGCCGGTTCCGCCAGCCCTACGCACGCGACGTGATGATGGATCGCGGCCTGCTCGTCGACACGCTCGAGACGAGCGTCACCTGGTCGCGGCTGCCGGCCCTGCACCTGGAGGTGCGCGCGGCGCTCGAGCATGCGTTCGGCCCCGGGCGGTGCATGGTCGGGTGCCACCTGTCGCACCTCTACCACGACGGCGCGAGCGCCTACTTCACGTTCCTTGCCGCACCGCAGGCCGGGACGCAGCTCGACCGCTGGCGCGATGCCAAGCGCGCGGTGCACGCGGCGATCGTTCGCCGCGGCGGATCGGCAAGCCACCAGCACGGCGTGGGGACGATGCACGCCGACCTGTACGCAGGGCTCGTGCCGAGCCTCGGCGCGGAAGCGATGCGGGCGATCCGTGATCGGCTCGATCCGGGCGGCGCGCTCAACCCGGGCAAGCTGCTCGAGATGCCGGCCGACGGCCAGCCGTCGATCAACGCAGTGCGCCCACCGGCGACCGCCGGCGACGCGGGCGCGGCATCGGACCGGGACCGGTCGTGACGTGACGCGGCGGGCGAAGGCTGCCGACCGCGACGTGAGCGCCGATGCGCCGGCCCGCAGGCGGCGCGACGGGCTGACCTACGACCGCACGGCGGCGGTGGAGCACCTGCGCAGCGTGGATCCGAAGCTGGCGACGCTGATCGATGCGGCCGGCGAGTTCGACGTGCGACCGGAGCGCGTCGTGGACCCGTACCCGTACCTGCTTCGATCGATCGTGTTCCAGCAGCTCAACGGCACCGCTGCGGCAACGATCCACGGGCGCGTGCTCGACCTGTTCGGCGGCGAGGTGCCGCCGCCCGAGCAGCTGCTCGCCGCCGATGTCCAGCTGCTGCGCGGCGCGGGGTTGTCGGGCAGCAAGGCAGCGAGCGTGCAGGACCTTGCACGGCATGCCGCCGCGGGGGAGCTGCCGACGAGCGACGAGGTCGGCACGCTGAGCGACCTCGAGCTGGTCGACCGCCTGACCGCGGTGCGGGGGATCGGTCCGTGGACCGTGCACATGCTGCTGATGTTCCGGCTCGGTCGTCCCGACGTGCTGCCCACCGGCGACTTCGGCGTTCGCGAAGGCTGGCGGATGCTCCACGGGCGCGAGGCCCAGCCCACGCCGGCGCAGTTCCGCGATGCGGCGGAGCACTGGCGCCCCTACCGCAGCGTCGCATCGTGGTACATGTGGCGCTGCGTCGACCTGCACCGCAGCGGCACGCCGATCGTGCTGCCATGAGCCGCACGCGTCAGATGCGCGCGGGGTCGCGCAGCACCGCGAGCAGGTCTGCAGCGGTGCTCGGACGCGGCGGCCTGGTCGTGGCATCGAGCACGACCGCACGCCCATCGGCCAGCGCTCGAAGCACCGCACCCTCGAGCGCCTGCTCGCCGGCGCGTCCGCTGCGACCCGCGGCCGCATGCTCGAGCGCGAGCGAGATCCCAAGCTCGTTGTTGTGCAGGTCCATCGCCTCGCTGTAGGCGCGATGCAGCCCCGTGAGCTCGGAGTCCAGCTCGTGCGCCAGGCCCACGCGTCGCATGAACTCGCTGGCGACGCTCGGTCTGGTCCCGCCGGCGATCAGCCGGTCCACCACGAGCGCGCTCGCGCCGGCGTGGCGCATCGCGTCGGTGATGTCGTCGACCTTCTGCACCGAAAACAGCGCGTCCTGGCGGGCCAGCGCGTCCGAGTAGGCGCGCACCGCGGTCTTCATCCGCCGCGGGTGCAGCACCTGCGTGACGCCGAACCTGAGCATGTGCCTGTTCGTGCGCACCTGTTCGACGAGGTGCTGCGTGCCCTCGCCGCCGGCATAGCGACGGAGGATCGCTGCGCCGTCGCCGATTGCAGATCCGATCGCACCCACTGCTCGCTCGTCCCCCGACAGGTCGTGGCACCCGCCCCTGCGAGCGCCCTGCCTGCTTATCGGGATTCGACCGCCGGCTCGATCCGCGCCGCCCGGAACTCCGCCGGGATCCGATCCGTGCCGCCGCGTACGAGGTCGGCGACCATCGAGCCACCCACGAACCCGAGCACGTTGCCCGCGCCGCCCCAACCGCCGCACGACACCACCCGGGGGCGACCGGGCAGCGCGCCGAGGATCGGAAAGTCGTCGCTCGTCTGCCCGAGCACGCCTGCCCATCGTGCCACGACCGTGGGGCGGATTCCCACGACGCGCTCGATCCACGACTCGATCCATGCCTGGTCGTCGGGCTCGACGTCCTCGGTCCAGTGGCGCAGGCGCTCCAGCTCCTCGAGCTGCTCGCCGCCGACCACCAGCGTGCCGTCGGCCGCCTGCTGCGCGTAGTCCCAGCCGCGACGCGACCACGTCACGTGCGGCAGCACCCGCACCACCTCGCCGGCATCGTCGCGCGGCGCCGCGGCCGCGAGCACCTGGCTGCGGTACGGCAGCACGCGCCCGGCGAGCTCCGGCAGCAGCGCCGGAAGCCACGCCTCGGTGGCTACCACCACGTGCTCTGCCCGCACCACATGACCTGCCGCCGTGCGCACTGTGACCTGGACGTCGTCGTCCTCGATCGCCGCCGCGGGGGAGTGCTCGTGCACGATCGCACCCTCGCGCTCCGCGGCCGCCGCGAGCGCCCGCACCCAGCCGGCGGGAACGGAGCGACCGTCGTCGGGAAACCGGAGCCCGCCCACGAAGTGCCCGACGAGCCGCTCCGGCAGCTCGTGCGCGTCGAGCCGCTGCACGCGAACGTCGCCCATTGCCTCGAGCAGCTCGGCCTCCGCATGCAGCTCGGCGAGCTCGCCTGCGTCCACGGCCAGCCGCAGCGAGCCCGTGCGCGCCGCGAACGCGCCGGCGCCGATCGTCTCCGCGACCTCGAACAGCCGCTCGCGCCCCTCCGCGGTAATCGCGAACAGCTCCGCCGCCCTCGACGAGCCGACGAGCTCGGCGAGCGCCACCGGACGCCGCGCCAGACCCGCCAGCAGGAACCCGCCGTTGCGACCCGACGCACCCGCGGCGATCTCTCGCGCCTCGAGTAGACGCACGCGCACCCCCGCGCGCGCGAGGTGCCACGCCGCCGAGCAGCCCGACACGCCGCCGCCCACGACCACCACGTCGGCGCTGCAGTCGCGATCGAGCGGGGCATGGCCGCCGCTCGGCCAGCGGCGTTGCCACCACGAGGGCATCGCATCCGCGGGCACGAGCGGAACGGCAGCAGCGGGAACATGTGCGAACGTGTCCATGCGGGCTGCGTACCCCGTTCGGGACGCTGACAGTCAGCACATCGGGGGAGGCCGGGCCGCTACACTGCACGGATGCCAATTCACGCCCAGCAGCTGTCTGCGCTCATTCGCCGCATCCACGTCGACGCGACCGATCGCCTCCCCGACCCCGCGATCGGCGACTGGGGGCGCGAGCGACTCGCCGCCGAAGCGACCTCCACGCACGAGACCCTGGCCGATGCGCTCGAGGGTCTGTCGATTCCGCTGGAGCTGCTCGAGCGGGGCGACGACGGTTCGGTTCGCCTGCAGGTGCGGCTCGCCGCTGGTGAGCGCCTGTGGGGCGGCTACGACGCCGATGCGGAGGGCTTTGACCGGCGCGGCGACCACGTGCACCTGACCAACGAGCTGCACCCGCGCGGCCAGCACCACATGGCGGGCGCGTGCGACCTGTGCAACTCCGTCGATGCCGAGGACGCCGAGCTGGCGATCGGCACGTTCTCGAACTACGGCGAGCTGCACCTGCCGTTCGTCGTGTCGAGCGACGGCTGGGGGCTGTACATCTCGAACGCGCGCGATCGTGCAGTGCTCGACCTCGGCGCGCGCGACGAGGACCTGCTCACGTGGACCGCAAGCGGGGGCGAGCTCGACGTGTACGTGTTCGGTGCCGGCGATCCGGCGACGCTCGTGGCGGAGTTCGTGCGCCTGACCGGGCACCAGCCGCTGCCACCGGCATGGACGCTCGGGTTCCTGCAGAGCCGCTTCGGCTACGAGAGCTTCGACCACGTGCACCGAACGCTCGACCGGTTCGAGCAGGAGCAGCTGCCGGTGCACGGCCTGATCTTCGACGTGCAGTGGCTCGAAGACCACGTCAACCTGCGCTGGGACCCCGCGAACTTCCCCGACCCGGCCGGCAACCTGGCGCGGATCGCCAAGCACGGCGTGCGGTCGATCGTGATCACCGAGCCGGGCACCAGGGCCGGCGCCTCCAACCACGCACCGGGCGTGGCACGACGCGCGTTCGCGACCGATGTCAACGGGAGCGAGTACGACTCCCACCAGTGGTATGCGAAGCGCGGCATCGAGGGGTATCGCGAGATCGAGCCGTCGACCGGGGCGCTGCTCAACGTGTTCCGCGAGGACGCGGCCGACTGGTGGTACGACCAGCACGTGCCGCTGCTCGAGCAGGGCGTCGACGCGTGGTGGCTCGACCTGAACGAGCCGGAGGACGTGCGCCACGACGTGCGCTTCCCCGACGTGGACTGGCCCGCGAAGCGCGACGTGCTCGTGGGCGACGACGTGCGCAACCTGTTCGCGATCGCCCAGCAGCGCCTGTTCGCGCGACGCGACCGGCAGCAGACCGATCGACGGCCGTTCGTGCTGTCGCGCTCGGGCAGCGCCGGCAGCCAGCGCTACGGTGCGGCGCCGTGGACCGGCGACGTGGGCGCGACGTGGACCGACCTGCGCGTCCAGCCGCGGCTGACGCTGATCGCGGGCATGTGCGGCATCCCGCTGACCGGCTCCGACGTGGGCGGCTTCAACGGCGATCCCGGGGCGGAGCTGTTCGTGCGATGGATGCAGCTGGGCGCGGTCACGCCGGTGTTCCGGGCGCACGGCTACATGGCCGATCGTGAGCCATGGTCGCAGGGCGACGACGCACTCGAGGCGATCCGACCGTCGCTGATGCTGCGTGCGCAGCTGCTGCCGTCGATCGTCACGTGGACGTGGCAGGCGCTTCGCGCCGGGCAGCCGTTGGCGCGCCCGATGATGCTCGGGCCGCTGGGCACGGAGCCGGGCAGCGACGACGCACGCCGCTACGCAGCGGATGCGAGGTTCCAGGATTGCGACGACCAGTTCTTCTTCGGGCCGCTGCTCGCGGCGCCGGTGCTGGAGGAGGGCGCGACCACGCGCCGGATCGAGCTTCCCGAGGGCGAGTGGGTCGACGTGTGGAGCGGCGACGTGCACGCGGGTGGCGGGTCGATCGAGGTCGACGTGCAGCTCGATACGCTCCCGCTGCTGGTCCCGCGCACGACGGCGCTCGTCGTCGACGCCGATCCCGTGGCCGGACGGGGCTACGCATGGCCGCCGCCGGAGCTCGAGGTGTGGTCGTGGGCGGGGGACGACGATGCCGCGACCGCGACCCTGTACCTCGACGACGGCATCACGCGCATGCACGAGCAGGGCGCCTACTGCCAGCAGCTCGTGACGGTGCGTGGCGGCGAGGTGGAGGTCGAGCGACTTGGCGGAGCGTGGCCTGCGAGTCGCATCCGCGCTGCAGCGCCGAGCCCCGGTGGGATCGCCGCCGGTTCGCGCTCCTGAGTCGATCGGGCCACGCCCGTGGCCGCTTGCGGCCGACAGCTTCATGCGATGTTCATGATCTGCCTGCAAGGGTAGGGACAATCTGACCCGGAACCGACGGGTCGGTGGTGTTCAATCCGATTGATCATGTACAGTTCCGGGCACTGGACGACGGCGACGTCGACCGGCACTCCGTGACACTGGGAAATTCGAGGCCATGAGGCCTCGACCCATAATCGAAGGAGCAAGTGGGATGCGGCTGATGGGTGCGACGTCGGCAGGTGCAGCAGGAGCGATCAAGCCTGCAGCCCCGACGGACCTGCGTATTGCGCAGATGAACATGTGGAACCTGTTCGATACCGTCAACGACCCGAAGACGGGCGACGACGATTCGACTCCAACCCCCGAGCAGTACAAGATCAAGCTCGAGAAGATCGCCAAGGCCATCGTCGCGCTCGGCCTGCCTGACGTGATCAGTGCGAACGAGATCGAGAACGACACGGTCATCGCCGACCTGCTTGCGCAGCCGGAGCTCAAGAACGCCGGCTACAAGTTCATCACCCAGGAAGCGAACAACGACGAGCGCGGCATCCGCGTCGGCGTGATCTACAAGGGTGATCGCCTCGAGGCCGGCACGGTTGCGGCGCCGAACCCGAAGTTCTCGTTCCCCGACGGTGGACGCGGCCAGATCGACCGCACGCTGCTGTACGCGCGACCCCCGCTGGTCGTCGACTTCACGCTCCGCGGTGCCGCACAGGCATCCGAGGGTGCGGCGATGGTCACGATCGCGGTGAACCACTTCAAGTCCAAGCGCGGCGGCGACGGTCCGGAGATGCGCCGCCAGATGCAGGGCCAGTACCTGGGCGAGTGGCTCGACGCGCGACGCGCGACGCGCCCCGACGTGCCCGTAGTGGTCGTGGGCGACCTCAACGCGACCTACGACGACGGCGCCTACCAGAAGCTCGAGAAGCGAGCCGACGGGACCACGCGCTTCGAGGATGCCGCCAAGCGCATCAAGGCCGAGGATCGCTACACGTACATCTACCGTGGCCAGAAGGACATGCTCGACCACGTGATGGTGGACGCGGCCCGCACCGACGCGATCAGCGGCGCGCAGATCTACCACATCAACACTGCGAAGGACGCGCGCAAGTCGCAGTGGGATCCCAGCGTGATCGCCGGCTACTCCGACCACGACTCGATGATCGTCGACCTCGACATCAAGAAGCTCACGGCGCCCAAGGCCCCCAAGGCCTGATTCGCCCGCCGTACCCCGAGCGAGCCACCTCGCTCGTCACGAACTGCACGTGGGGCCGCGATCCATCCGGATCGGGGCCCCACGTCGCTTCGGGGGC
>JAGQUL010000172.1 GCA_020438525.1 Thermoleophilia bacterium
TGCGGTTGTCGGTGAGGCACTCCACCATCACCGCCACGCCGTCGGGGCCGTACCCCTCGTACAGCACGTTCTCGTAGTTCTCGCCCTCCATCGTGCCGGCGCCCTTGGCGATCGCGCGCTCGATGTTGTCCTTGGGCATCGACTGGTCCTTGGCGGCCTGGATCGCCTGTGCCAGCGTCGCGTTCGCCTCGGGGTCGGGGCCGCCCATCTTCGCGGCGACCGTGATCGCGCGCGACAGCTTGCTGAAGAGGATCCCGCGCTTCTTGTCCTGTGCACCCTTGCGGTGCTTGATGTTCGCCCACTTGGAATGGCCGGCCATGCTCGGTGCTCTCCTCCGTCTCGAATGCTGCGTCGCGAACCGCGCTCCGCGCGAGGATACCCGACCGTTCGCAGTCCAATCCGGCGACGTGCCTGCTCAGCGGCGTGCCGGCGACGTGGCATGCGCGTCGACCATCGCCGCGAACGTGCGGTGCAGCGCCCGATCAGCAGTCAGCTCGGGGTGGAACGCCGCCGCGAGCAGGTGGCCCTGGCGCACCGCGACCGGCTCGCCGTCCGCACCACCGCCCGCGATGCGCGCAACCACCTCCACCGCGTCCCCCAGCCGGGTGATCCGCGGCGCCCGGATGAAGATCGACGACGACGTGCTGCCGTCCTCGTAAGCCACAGCGACTTCCGCGCTGTGGACCTGTCGCCCCCAGCCGTTGCGCTCCACGTCCACGTCGAGCAGCCCCAGGCATGGCGGTGCACCGTCGGGCTCGGTGTCGGCCAGCACGATCATTCCGGCGCACGTGCCGAACGCGGGCATGCCCTGCTCGATGCGCGCGCGCAGCGGCTCGAGCAGCCCGCATCTGTCGAGCGCCTTGCGGATCGCGGTGCTCTCCCCCCCCGGGATCACGATCCCGCTGCAGCGGTCGAGCTGCTTCGTCGTCCGGACCTCGATCGCCGGTGCGCCCACGTCGCCGAGCGCGCGGATGTGTTCGGCGAATGCGCCCTGCATGGCGAGCACGCCGATGGCAGGCAACGCGGTGGTGGTAGTGGCATGGTCGATCCCGTCGGACATGCCGGGATCGTATCGCGCCTCACATCAGGAACGGCTGGGCGCGGCGCCCCTCCGGGTTGTAGCCGCCCTCGCGCGAGCTGACGAGCAGCCTGAACACGTCGTCGTAGGTCGCGCGATCGTTGGCGCCGTTGGCGGCTACCGCCACCGCGCCCGCCATCCGTGTCGGGTCGAGCTGCCCGAGCTCGCGCATCAGCTGGCCCTGCAGCACGTACGCACGCGCCTCGCGCGCGATCGAGGATTCCCACGTCGCCTGCCCGACCACCTGCGCGGTCGGCTGACCGCTCGGTGCGAGCTGCTTCAGTCGGCCCTGCGTCCAGCCGTTGCCGAGCCCTTCGATGTCGTCGAGCGCGTGCACGAGCTCATGCCCGATCACGAGCGCCGCGCGGTCGGGCTTCTGCTGCAGCCAGGTTCGCCGGACGTACATCGTGTCGCTGGCGGTGTCGTAGAACGCCGCGGCGCCCTGCTGGCCCATCGCGTCGAACTGCGCGTCGTCGAGCACCTGCGCGCGCAGGCCGTGAGCCTCCACACGCGAGAGGATCGAGCTGCCGGTGGCGCTGGTGCGAAGGTAGTCGAGCGCGCCGTTCAGCAGCTGTGCGTCCGCCGCGGTCGCTGCGACGATGCCGCTGGTCGGCGAGCCGGGTGCGCGTGGCGGCGGATCGAGCTGCGTCGCACCGGTGGTGCTGCGACCCGCCACGATCGTGCCGGGCACCGTCGCGCCGCCGCTGCCGGGGCCGGTTGCGGTGCTCGCGGAGGCTGCAACGCTCGGCGCCACGGGTGCCTGCACGGGAGTCTGCGTGGTGGCAGTGCCGCCAAGTCCGGCCGCGAGCGATGCGACCGCGGCCTCGAGCTTTGCGGTCGCGTCGGCGAGCTCCTCGATCACGGTCGGGGGCTCGTAGGTCGTCGCGTCAGTGATCATGCGGTCACCGCCGTTCGCTTGGCTTGCCGGCTGCTGCTGCGGGCACGGAACGTTCGGAGCCGGCCCTGAGCTGGGCGACGACGATTCCGGGCCCTGCGGAATGGAACCGGAACCGCAACACTCCATGATGAAGAACCTCGATCCGTGCTGCGGCGATCACCAGCTGCTGCAGCGGTGACGCACCCCTCCTCGACCAGTTGACCACGGATGCGTCCGCGTGCCAACCCGCACCGTTCGTGTGGCATCAGACGAACCGGACCTGTGCCGCGCGGTGCTGCTCGTTGTAGCTGGACCGGAGCAGGCGTGCCCACACGGCCTCGTAGGTCTGCGGGTCGTTGCCGCCGGCGATCGCCGTGGCGGTCGGGTCCTCGTCGCCGACGCTCACGCCGAGGTCGCGCGCGACCGATCCTGCGAACACGAACGCTCGCGTCTCCTTCACCATCATCAGCTCGAACAGGCCCTGGTCGCGCGCCTCGATGCCGGGCTGGGTCCCGAGCCCGCCTGCTGCGATCACGTTGTTGGTGATCTCCTGGATCATCTGGTTGCCCACGCCGCCCACGTCGTCGAGCAGGTGCGTGCCCTCGTGCGCGAGCGCGACCGCCGCGAAGTTGCGGTGCTGCTCGTCGGCCAGCTCGCTGCGACGCAGGAACATGGTGTCGAGCTTCGGGTCGTAGAACGCGTGTGCGTCGCCGTGCCCCATCGCGCTGAACTCGTCGTCGCTGACCACGTTGATCTTCGCGCCGACCGCGAGCAGCCGGTCGACCAGCTGTGCGCCCGACGGCGACGTGCGCAGCGTGTTGAGCGTCTGTTCCACCAGCTGTGCGTCGGATGCCTGTGCACCCGGTGCGAGCCGCGTCAGCGGCTGTGCGCCGGCGGTCGCGGTGGCCGCCCCGGCGGTGCCCGTCGCGGGAGCGCCTGCGGGACCGGTCGGTACCGGTGTGCCGCCGCCGATCGTGGATGCCCCCATCATGCCCGCGGTCGTCGCTGCGGGTGGGCCGAGCAGCGTCGGTGATGCGGTGACCGTCGGCGGGGTGTATGCCGCCATGCTCGGCACGTTGAACGAGCCGAATCCGTCGTCGCCGCCGATCATGCGGATCTCGGTCGGGCCGTTCGGCTGGGTCGCTGCGAGGAGCGGGCCGACCGTGCCGCTGGCCAGCAGTGCGCCGTTGAGCGCGCCGGCGCCCGTGGAGGCCGCGGAGTATCCGGTTGCGGGAACCGATGCGGTGCCTGCCGCGCCGCCGCCACCCGACACCGGGATCATTCCGGTGTTCATCGGCGAGCTCGCTGCCGGCGTGAACGACATCGTGTTGCCGCCAGCCGAGATGGCCGGTGGCACGTAGGCGGTCGCCATCGCTCCGGGCACGCTGAAAGCCGTTGCCTGCGGCGCTGAAGTCACTGTCCCCTCGTCCTTCCCCTGCGGCGCACACGCTCTTCGGCGTACGCGTAGTGCCGCACCTCCAGTGAACGACGAGCGGGCGGGATCGTCAAGCGCCGGCTAGGTGAGCACGATCGGCGGGACCTGCATGCCGGCCGGGTTGTAGCCCTTCGACGCCATCAGGGTCTGCCACACCTGCTCGTAGCTGCCGCCGGCGGCGGCCACGAGCGCGGGATCGCCGTCCTGCATCGCCCAGGCGACGCCCTTGTCGGCTGCGGTCTCGCCGGAACGACCATGCACGCCGAGCTCGGCGCGAACTCGGCCCTCGACGATGTGGGCCCGAGCCTCGATCGCGAGCGTGTACTGCAGCGTCGCCTGGGGTGTGGCAACGTGGGTCGCTGCGTATCGCTGACCGATGCCCGCCTTGAAGTCGGCGGCATGTGTCAGCTCGTGCACCATCGTCATCGCCGCATCGACGTCGCCCCCGGCGACGTTCTCGAGCCGCGACCGGCGCAGGAACAGCTTGTCCTGCTTCGGGTCGTACCAGCCGGCAGCGTCGCTCTTGCCCTGTGCGGCAAACTCGTCGTCGCTCAGCACCTCGAGCCCGGTTCCCTTGCCACGGATCTGGTCGACGACCTGTCGCGCCGTGGGCGATGCCTTGAGCACGTTCAGGGAACGCTGCAGCAGCTGGGTGTCATGCGCCTGCTGCGTCGTCGTGGCGGGAGCTGGCGCGGCGGGTGTGGCCGGGGCGGCGGCCGCGCCGATGCCTGCGGTCTGCTGCAGCGCAGCGAGCAGGCCGCTCACCTGCTGCGCGAGTGTGGCTGCGGTGCTCGGCGCCGGCGAGAACGCTGTCGTGGTGCCTGCCGCCGTGCTCGTCAGTGGCGCGGAAACACTGCCGACCTGTCCGATCTGGGTCGGGGCGAGCGGCACCGTGAACTGCTGAACGGCCGTATACGGCGCGGCGGCGGCACTCGCTGGTCCTGCGGTCGACCCGCAACCACACATTCCGTTTCCCCCTGGAGGCGTCCGGCCGTGCAGGTCCAGTGCACGGCAACCCCTCCGAGGATGCGACGGTCAGCTGTGGGCGTCAACGAATCGTCCGGGCCATTCGCCGGCCGGAATCGGTGGAACGACCGCAGCGTATGGGGTCAGTCGGCGATCGCCTTGGCGACGTGATAGGTGATGCCGCCGGCGAGACCCACGGATGCACAGAAGAGTGCGGCATAGCCGGTCGCCGCATCAGGACGCCAGCCGGTTGAACCCAATGCAGTCAGCAGGCCCGCACCCACCGCCGCGCCGCCGATGGTGGTGATCGCGGTTCCCTTGATCATCTCGCCGACGTCGAATCCGGCGAGCCCATCGTGCTTGGGCGTCGGAGAATCCGCATAGGCCGTCGCCGGACCGGCGAACACGCCGCCAACGACACCCGTCGCAACGCCGAGCGCCGCCATTTGTAGGCCGAATCTCACGTCCATGTCCCGCTCCATCCCCCTGGCATCGACCCGAATCCGATGCTCATCCGAGTTATCGGGGCAGACAGTTCGCTTGTTTCGGACTCACCAGCCGCGCTGCGCGAACGTGCCGCCGTTCTCGCCCGCGGCGAGCGCGGCCATCTCCAGCCCGGGCATCGCGCCGCCCAGGCCGGTCGACACGCGCGCGATCGTCTCCGCGTCGCGGAAGTGCGTGGTCGCCTCCACGATCGCCCGCGCGCGCACGCTCGGGTTGTCGCTCTTGAAGATCCCGCTGCCCACGAACACGCCCTCGGCACCGAGCTGCATCATCAGCGCCGCGTCGGCCGGGGTGGCGATCCCGCCCGCGGTGAACATCGGCACCGGAAGCCGACCGTGCTCGGCGACCCAGCGCACCAGCTCGATCGGCGCCTGCAGGTCCTTCGCCATCGCATACAGCTGCTCGCCGGTGGCGCCCTGCAGCACGCGGATCTGGTCGGTCAGGCTGCGCAGGTGACGCACCGCCTCCACCACGTTGCCGGTGCCGGCCTCGCCCTTGGTGCGGATCATCGCGCTGCCCTCGGCGATCCGCCGCAGCGCCTCACCCAGGTTCGTCGCGCCGCACACGAACGGGATCGTGAACGCGTGCTTGTCGACGTGGTTGACCTCGTCGGCCGGGGTGAGCACCTCGCTCTCGTCGACGAAGTCGACCTCGAGCGCCTCGAGCACCTGTGCCTCGACGAAGTGCCCGATCCGCACCTTCGCCATCACCGGGATCGACACGGCCTGCTGGATGCCGCGGATCATCTCCGGGTCGCTCATTCGCGCCACCCCGCCGTCGCGGCGGATGTCGCTCGGCACCCGCTCGAGCGCCATCACCGCGCACGCGCCGGCCTCCTCGGCCACCTTCGCCTGTTCCGGGTCGACCACGTCCATGATCACGCCGCCCTTGAGCATCT
>JAGQUL010000173.1 GCA_020438525.1 Thermoleophilia bacterium
TCAAGATCATGGCGAGCCTCGACATCTCCGAGCGGCGCAAGCCGCAGGACGGCCGCGTCGGTCTGCTCGTCGGCGAGAAGCCGATCGACCTGCGCGTGGCGTCGCTGCCGACCGTGTACGGCGAGAAGAGCGTGCTTCGCGTGCTCGACAAGTCGAACGTCATGCTCGACATGAGCGACCTCGGCTTCCTGCCCAAGCAGCTGGAGAAGCTGCGCTACTGCTACCAGCAGCCCTACGGATGCCTGCTCGTCACCGGCCCGACCGGTTCGGGCAAGTCGACGACGCTCTACGGCGCGCTCAACGAGGTCAACGACGTCGAGAAGAACATCATCACGGTCGAGGACCCGGTCGAGTACCGCCTCAAGGGCATCAACCAGGTGCAGGTCAACGCCAAGGCGGGCCTGACGTTCGCCGCGGCGCTCAAGTCGATCCTTCGCTGCGACCCCGACATCGTGATGATCGGCGAGATGCGCGACCACGAGACCGCCTCGATCGGCATCGAGGCCGCCCTCACCGGTCACCTCGTGCTCTCTACGCTGCACACCAACACCGCTCCCGGCGCGATCACCCGCCTGACCGAGATGGGCATCGAGCCCTACCTGGTCTCGAGCTCCGTGCTCGGCGTGCTCGCACAGCGCCTTGCTCGGCGCCTGTGCAAGTGCAAGGAGGAGTACACGCCGACCCGCGAGTACCTCGTGGAGATGAAGTTCCCGGACTGGGCGCTCGCCGAGTTCGACGAGCAGCCGTTCAACCTCTGGCGCACGAAGGGCTGCGACACGTGCATGGGCAAGGGCTACAAGGGCCGAATGGGCCTGCATGAAGTGATGCTCATGAGCGAGGAGATCGCCAAGCTTGCGATCGCGCACGCCAGCGCCGAGGAGATCGAGAAGGTCGCGATCGAGCAGGGCATGATCACGCTCTGGAACGACGGCGTCCGCAAGATCATGATGGGGCAGACGACGATGGAGGAGCTCCAGCGCGTCGTGCAGCATTGACGTTTGCGCCTCGTCGCGGTTGCTCGTCGTCTTCAGTCCCGAGACCGACCGGCCGATGCACACCTCGAGGATCCGTCCACGACAGGGATAGCCCATGCTCGAGCTTCGTGACATGTTCACCAAGATGGTGGAGAGCGGCGCGTCCGACCTTCACCTGGTCGTCGATGCGCCGCCGCAGCTGCGTGTTCGCGGCGAGCTGCACACGATCGAGGGGTACGACGCGCTCACGCCGGAGGAGACCCGTGAGCTCGTGTTCGGCATCCTCACCAACGAGCAGCGCCAGAAGCTCGAGGTCCAGTGGGAGATCGACTTCTCGTACGCCGTGCCGGGCCTGTCCCGCTGGCGAGTGAACGCCTTCTTCCAGCGCGGCGCCGTGGGTGCCGCCTTCCGAATCATTCCCGAGAAGATCCGCGCGCTGTCGGACCTCAAGGTGCCCGACTCGGTGTACGACCTCTGCGACCTGCCGCGAGGACTGGTGCTCGTGACCGGGCCGACCGGCTCGGGCAAGTCGACCACGCTCGCCGGCATGATCGACGTGATCAACGAGCAGCGGCATGAGCACATCCTCACCGTCGAGGATCCGATCGAGTTCATCCACCAGCACAAGAACTGCATCATCAACCAGCGCGAGGTGGGCGCCGACACCGACGGCTTCGCCCGCGCCCTGAAGAGCGCGCTGCGCCAGGACCCGGACGTGATCCTCGTCGGCGAGATGCGCGACCTGGAGACGATCCAGACCGCGCTGACCGCTGCCGAGACCGGCCACCTCGTGTTCGGCACGCTGCACACCAACAGCGCCGCCAAGACCGTCGACCGAATCATCGACGTGTTCCCGCCGCACCAGCAGGCGCAGGTGCGCGTGCAGCTCGCATCGTCGCTGCAGGGCGTGCTCACCCAGACCCTCATCCCGACGAAGGACGGTCAGGGTCGCGTCGTGGGCGTCGAGATCATGATCCCGAACGGCGCGATCCGCAACCTGATCCGCGAGGGCAAGATCTTCCAGATCCCGTCGGTCATGCAGACCAGCCAGGGCGAGGGCATGCAGACGCTCGACGCGGCACTCGCCACGCTCGTGCGCTCGAACCAGATCACCCGTGAAGAGGCCCTCAAGCGGTGCCACGAGCCGGAGGAGTTCACCCGCCTGCTCGACAACGGCGGTGGCGCGCCCACGCCCGGCAAGAACCCCTACCAGCGCCCGGAGGTCATCCGCCTGCAGCGCAAGCTCGCCCCGGGCATCGCTGCAGCTGCGGCAGCCGCCGAGCCGATGGCTGCTCCCGTGCCTGCGGCGGCACCGGCGCCGGTTCCCGCCGCGGATGCGGGCGTTCCTGCCGCGCCTGCCATGCCTGCGCAGTCCGAGTACAACCTTCCGCCGACGTTCGATCCTGCCGCCGCCGCGCCGCCGGCCGCTCCCCCGGCCGCCGCGCCGATGGAGCAGCAGCAGTGGGTCGACCCGGCCGCGCAGGCCCAGCAGCAGTGGGTGGATCCCGCTGCAGCCGCCGCACCACCGATGGAGTTTGCGCCGCCACCCGCCGCCGGGATGGCACCACCCGCTGCCCCCGCTGCTCCGCCGCAGCCGGGCCAGATGCCCGAGCTGCCAGGCGCCGCAGCGCCGCAGCAGGCGCAGCAGTGGCCGGTCGATCCCGCAACGGGCCAGCCGTGGACGCCTCCGGGTGAGGTTGCCTGATGGGTGAGTTCGCGTATCAGGCGATCGACGCGACCGGCAAGAAGTCGCAGGGATACGTCGACGCCCCGGACCAGGTCACCGCGACCCGCCAGCTGCGCCAGCGCGGACTGACCGTCGTGAAGCTCAAGGAGGGCGGCAAGGTCTCCAAGGGCGACATGGACATCAGGATCCCCGGTCTTGGTGGTGGCGTGAAGGCGAAGGACCTGACGCTCTTCTCGCGCCAGTTCGCGACGATGATCGGCTCGGGCCTCACGATCCTTCGTTCGCTGATGATCCTCGAGGAGCAGGTCCAGTCGAAGAACCTCAAGAAGATCATCGCCGAGATCGCCTCCGACATCGAGGGCGGTCGCTCCCTGTCGGAGTCGATGGAGAAGCACCCGAAGGCGTTCGACCGCCTGTTCGTCTCGATGGTCCGCGCGGGTGAGGTCGGCGGCGTGCTCGAGATGACGCTGCAGCGGGTCGCGTCGTCGCTCGAGGCGCGCGAGGCGCTCAAGCGGAAGGTCAAGAGCGCGATGACCTACCCGACCGTCGTGCTCATCTTCGCGATCCTCGCTGCGATCGGCATGGTGCTGTTCCTGGTGCCGATCTTCGCGAAGATGTACGCCGACCTCGACAGCGAGCTGCCGAAGATCACGCAGATCCTCGTCGACGCATCCGCGGCCGGCAAGAGCAAGCCCTACCTGATTCCGATCCCGATCCTCACGCCGATCTTCGCGTTCAAGTTCTGGGTCGGCCGCGAGTCCGGTCGACGCCAGTGGGACCGCATCAAGCTGCGCCTGCCGATGCGCATCGGTCCGATCGTGCAGAAGGTCGCACTCGCCCGCTTCTCGCGGACGATGTCGTCGCTGATCGCGTCCGGCGTTCCGATGATGCAGGCGGTGAAGGTGACCGGCGACACGTCCGGCAACTCGGTGATCGAGGACGCGATGGACGACATCATCAAGTCGATCGAGGAAGGCCGAACGTTCAGCGAGCCGCTGCGTCGCCACCCGATCTTCCCGTCGATGGTCATCCAGATGGCCGCGATCGGCGAGGAGACCGGCCAGATGGACTCGATGCTCGAGAAGGTCGCCGAGTTCTACGAGGACGAGGTCGACGCCGCGATCAAGTCGCTCACCTCGATCGTCGAGCCGATCATGATGATCTTCGTCGGCGGCGTCGTCGGCTTCATCATCATCGCCCTCTACATGCCGATGTTCGCGCTGTTTGACAAGATCAAGTAGTGAGAGTCGTGGCGAGCTTGCTCGCCATGACCGAACGGATTGATTGTTGGGGGCCGAGCGGAGCGAGGACCCCCAAGATCAAGTGACAAGAGTCGTGGCGAGCCTGCTCGCCATGACCGCATTCACGCCGACGGCCGCCCTTCGAGGCGGCCGTCGTCGTGTCGCGAGGTCGAACGTCGATCGATTGCAGGATCTGCCCTCAAGTCGGTGTCGGTCGATGCCGATACCTGCCCGGACCAACGTCATGCCCTGCAGTCCACAAATTCCCAGGAAGGTATCTCCATGCTTGCAGACATGCGAGAGCGGGCCCGCTCCGAAGGCGGCTTCACGCTCATCGAACTCCTCGTCGTGATGATCATCATCTCGATCCTCATGGCCGTCGCCGTGCCGACGTTCCTCGCCCAGAAGAACAACGCACAGAAGACGAAGGCCACGGCGAACATCAAGCAGATCGTGAACGCCGTCGAGGCGTGTGCGTCGACCAATACCGACGGCACGTACACCGGCTGCACCGACTCGGCTGCCCTGACCACGTTCGAGAAGGGCCTCAAGTCGATCAAGTTCGGCGCAGCGCCGGCGGTCGGCACCTACTCGATCACCCCGAACGGCACCCAGGGCTACTCGGTGCAGACGGCGATCCAGGACGGCAACAAGACGGTGTACTTCGCCGAGAACCACCTCGAGGACGGCAACCTCGCGAAGGTCTGTGGCGGCGCCGCGATCGCCTCGACCGCGACCACGGGCGCCGCGGTGGCCGATTCGCGCACCTGCCCGCCGGGTGGCGCGAACGCCGGCAAGTGGGGTTGATCGGTCAGCTGGCCGAACACACCACGCAGGTACGACGAGAGGGGGTCGCTTCGGCGGCCCCCTCCGTCGTTTCGACGCAGGCGCGTACCTCTTGCAAATTGCCGCGTCTGTTCGATCTCCTATCAAGGTCTGCCCCCGTTCTGACCGATGGGGGACGAGTACGACGTTTTGCACCCGCGCCCATGCGCGCCCACGACAGCGAACACACAGGACACGGCAGCTGATGCGACCGACACTCCGACGCACACTCTCCAGGCTCACGCCAGCCGCGATCATCGTGGTGGCAAGCGCCCTCGCGCTCGCCGCGGCATCGCCCGCAGCGATCACGCTGTATGAGGGGAGCTACTCGACCGACATGTCGACGAGCACGCCAGGTGGACTCGCGCCCGCGAGCGGAACCTCGCTCGCCTACCCCGACCAGGACATCGCCCTGTCCTGGGATCCGGTTCCCGGTGCGAAGAGCTACGAGCTTCAGGTCGCGCGACAGGACAGCACGAGCGCCGACTGCAACGCCGACTCCGCCTTCCAGCAGTCGAACATCGTGCTCACGACGAGGATCGACGACCACACCGAGTGGGTTCCGTCGATGAGCAGCGCCGAGGACGGCAAGGACCTGTGGACCGGGACGTACTGCTGGCGCGTGCGCACGGTCGGCAAGGGCTACGGCGAGTGGAGCACATCGAACCGGTTCACGCGCACGTGGACGTCGACCGTATCGGGCCTCAAGTTCTACAACGACCACGACGGGCCGATTCCGCGAACGAGCGCCAGCTCCGATTACGCGTCCGGAGACTCGATCACCCGAAACGCCGGATACGTGACCTGGGATGCGTTGTCGGGGGCCGCGGAGTACGAGATCGAGGTGAGCCCGAGTCGCTACTTCGCCGCAAGCTCCACGATCGTGAGCCGTAGCGGCATCCGTGGCACGCGTGTCGTGCTGCTGCACCTTCCCGACGACACGTACTACTGGCGCGTCCGCGCGATCGCGCCGAACGGGACCAAGGGGAACTGGACGACCGGCACCAATGCGTTCACCGTGCGCTGGCTCAAGGATGACTGGAGCTCCGACGCAAATACCTATCCGGCCGACTCGTCCGTCCAGTCCGAGGTCCGGATCGGCTGGACGCCGATGCCGGGAGCGAGCTACTACCAGTATCAGGTCGGTACCGACTCGGGCTGCTTCTACAACCCGGACTACCCGCAGTTCGCTCCGGCCCCGTACGGCTCGTGGGTCGGGCTCGCCAAGGACGAAGCGACGGGCATGACCCGTGACCCGCATCCTTCGCAGTGTCGTCTCACCGACCTGGATGCCAAGACCATCAACAACTGGGTGACGTTCAACGGCATCTTCAGCGACACCGTCATCGGCAACATCAACACGCGATGCTACGTCGACGGCGAGCTCAACTGCGAGCCCGCCGGCATGCCGTACAACTACGTCCAGGACTTCGGTGCGGCGTACCACGTCGCGGGCGAGTCCGGGACCGGCAACTACTACCTGACCGGCGACGGCCAGTACAGCGAGGCATACGACATCTACTGGCGCGCGCGTCCCGTGTTCGCGGTCTCGCAGGATCACGAGACCGGCTGGACGATCGGATCCGGCACCTACAAGGCGTACGGATCATGGACGAAGTACACCGGCGGAGGGTCGAATCGCCAGCATCGATTCTCGCTCGATCCGACCACGACGCCGTATTCCTCGACCGACACTCGCTGCCCCGGCGCATTCAACCCGGCTGGCGGCTGCCTCGAGCACATCGGCTCGACGATGGACGCGACCGAAAGCCCCACCGAGACGGCCGACCGGAGCATGCAGTTCCCGGCGCTGACGTGGAAGCCGTTCTCCGGTGCGTCCTGCTACATCGTCGAGGCGGCTCGAGACCCGCTCTTCAACAACGTCGCGTTCACGGACATGGTCGGTTGGGGCAACCAGCAGAGCTACGCCAAGCCGGATTCGCTTCCCGACAACATCGAGGACACCGGCTACTGGTGGCGCGTCGTTCCCGGGCAGATCGACCCCGACGACTCGAAGCGATGCATGCAGATCTACAGCCCCGATTCCGGTGGCATCCCCACCTGGTATGCCAGCGCGCAGGGCATCGGCGGACCGAGCTACTCGGACGACGCCGTTCGACAGACGTTCACCAAGGAGTCGTCGCTCCAGGTCGTCGTCGAGCCGAACTTCGAGGGTGCCAGCCCGCTGCTTCGGTGGACCAACTCCGGCGCGTCGTCCACCGACTACGATGCGTGGTCGATGGGCATCGCGGGTGCCGCCTACTACGATGTCGAGCTTGCACGTGATCCGTCGTTCTCGGGTGAGGGCGTCATCCCGCTCAAGACCACGATCCCGCGCATCGTGCCGTTCGAGCCGGGCGACGAGACGGGCAGCGTCAAGAACCTGCCCGATGGCCTCTGGTACTACCGCATCCGTGGCGTGGACGAGAACGGCGTGACCGGTGCATGGAGCGCGACCGGAACGTTCAACAAGCTGATCGCAGCTCCGGTCCCGCGTGGCGCCAACGGCGGCAGCGGCCCCGGCGTCGCCGTGAGCTGGTACCCCGTCGAGGGCGCGTCGTCCTACGAGGTGCAGGTGTCCGACAACTCGGGCTTCGAGACGGGGGCATCGACGCTGTCGACGCTGCAGACCTCGGTCGAGATCCCGAGCGCGCCGGAAGGCCGCCGCTACTGGCGGGTCCGCGCGATCATCGGTGGCGTGGCCGGTCAGTGGAGCGAGCAGCTGCGCTACGTCGACATCGTTCCCGAGACCACGATCCGCTACGGCCTCAACCGCAGCAAGACCCTCGCGAAGGGCAAGGTCCAGATCACCGGCGAGCTCAAGGTGGACGGAGCGACCCGCAACGGCGAACGCCTGCGACTGCAGCGCAAGACCGGTGGGTGCGACAACGACAGCGGCTCCTACGTCGACTCGTCGGTCGCCGTGACGGGCGACACCGCCGACGACGGCATGGTCAACATCCCGGCCCGAGTGCTGCAGAACACGTGCTTCCGCTTCGCCTGGTCGGGCAGCGGCAAGGTCCGCTACAGCTCGCCGATCGAGACCAAGGTCGTGCCGTGGGTCAAGGCCTACAAGAACCGCAAGGTCGTTCGTCGCGGTCGCGCGTACTGCGTCACGGTCCGCTCGAACGTCGCGGTGAACGGTCGAATGCGCCTGCAGTATCGCGTCGGCAGGACCTGGCGAACGGCACGCTCGACGATGGTTCGCAACAAGCGCTTCGCTCGCATGTGCCCGAAGATCGGCAAGGCAGGTCGCTACTCGACCCGCGTGACGTTCGACCACATGACCAAGCGTGGTCAGGGCTGGAAGCAGTACGAGGACGTCATGCGTGGCACCGGCATGGTCCGGGTCAACGACGTGTGGCGCATCGTGCGCAGCCGCTGATCCCGGTCACCGGAAACGAGCTGACACCGCGCGGGGCGGCCTTCGGGCCGCCCCGCCGGCGTTCGGCCCGGGCCCGACGCGGGTAGTTCGCCGCCATGGAGCTGGAGCCGACGATTCCGTTCATCGTGTTCGCAGGGCTGTTCGGGATCGTCGTGGGCAGCTTCCTCAACGTGGTGATCGTCCGCCGCGGACACCTCGACTGGCGCGAGCGCGGGTCGCTCGGCGGTCGCAGCGCCTGCCCGCGATGCGGCCACGAGATCCGCTGGTTCGAGAACATCCCGCTGCTCAGCTGGATCGCACTTCGCGGCCGCTGCCGCGGCTGCGGCCAGCCGATCTCCTGGCGCTACCCGGCGGTCGAGCTGCTCACGGGCCTGCTCTGGGCCTCGGTCGCGGCAACCGCCGACGCAGTTCCCGAACTCGTCACCGGGATCGTGCTGCTGAGCGTGCTCGTGCCCGTCACGTTCATCGACCTGCAGCTGCGCATCATCCCCGACGAGGTCAACTACGCAGCAGTCTGGCTCGGATTCGCGTGCTCGCTCGGGTTCGGTCCGCGAGACCGCTTCCTGGCAGGCCCGCAGTGGTGGTGGCTCGAGGTGCTGCTCGCCGCCCTTGGCGCGGGGGCCTTCCTGCTGCTGCCGGCGCTCCTGACCCGCGGGCGCGGGATGGGCGTGGGGGACGTGAAGCTCGTGTTCGCGCTCGGCGCATTCCTGGGAGCCCCGGTCGCCGTGGGGCTGATGGCAGGCTTTCTCGTGGCGCTCGTCCCGTCGATCCTGCTGATCGCAGCCCGCGGCATGCGGGAAGGACGAAAATCGAAGATCCCGTTCGGTCCGTTCCTCGCGATCGGCGGCGCGATCGGGTGGTTCGTGGGTCCGCAGGTGCTCGACGCCTACCTGCGCCTCGGCGGCTGACTTGCAGCCGGCCCAACGTGACCGATCCCGCTTGGATTACCGCAGCAGCGTGCAGGTCGGCTCAAGTCGCGCCGTTCCATCGTCGATACGACAGCGGAAAGCCACAGCGAGGTCTGCCCACCCATGGCGTCGCCACCCGTAGGACTAGACATCACAGCCACGTCGCTCGTCGCCGTTTCGTTGAAGCGGAAGGGCAAGGCGTACGGCATCGTCACGCGAGCGGAATCACCGCTCGCGCCCGGCATCGTCGTCGATGGCGAGGTCAGCGACGCAGACGCGCTCGGTGCGGCCATCAAGGCGTTCTGGGCCGAGCACGGCATCAAGGACAAGACCGTCTCGGTCGGAGTCGCCAACCAGCGCTGCATCACCCGCGTGATCGAGAAGGTCCGCATCAAGGGCGGACGCAAGCAGCTGCGCGAGGCGCTGTCGTTCGACGTCGCCGAGCACCTGCCGATCCCGCTCGAGGAAGCGGTGTGGGACTTCCACACCGTCGCGAAGTGGAAGCACGAGGACACGGGCGCGGACATGGAGCGACACATCGTCGTGATGGTCTACCGCGAATCGGTCGAGCGCTACCGCGACGCGATCGCCACCGCCGGCCTCAAGCTCGCACGCATCGACCTGGCGGCGTTCGCGCTCATGCGTGCCGGGCTGCCGAGCATCAAGCTCGCATTCCAGTCAGAGGACCTGGAGGAGCAGCCCGTCGTGGCGATCCTCGACGTCGGCTCGACGAGCACCAACGTGGTGATCTCGCGCGACGACATCTGCGAGCTCAACCGCATCGTCGGATTCGGACGCCAGCACTTCACGCAGACGCTCGTCGAGCAGTTCGGCTGGGAGACGGCCGACGCGGAGCGGGTCACCGGCGAGGCAGGCATCACGCCGCTCGGCGGGATGGAGACCCCCGGCGACCCGTACGCCGACGCGCGACGAATCATGCAGTTCGTCGCCGACCAGTTCGCGCAGGAGATCCGCACCTCGTTCGACTACTACACGCACTCGAGCGGCGGCGCCAACCGCGTCGGCCGGGTCGTGATCGCCGGCGAAGGTGCGCTGCTTCGCGGCATCGAGCATCGCTTCGCACAGGAGCTCGGGGTTCCGGTGAGCGTGCTTGACGCGTCGCCGCGCCTCGATCCGTCCGCGGTCGAGGAGCTCGGCACGAACCATCCGCGCTACGGCACCGCGCTCGGGCTGGCGATGGAGGAGGCCGCGTGAAGCCGGTCAACCTCGTACCAGCAGACGCACCCGTCGTCGTCGCCAGCGCCGGCAAGCCCAACATGGGCATGATCGGCGGCGCGATCGCCGGCGTGGTCGCCGTGGTGGCGGTCGCCGGCTACTTCGCGATGGCGCGCGTCGACAGCGTGAAGTCGGAGGCCGATGCCGCCAATGCGGCCGCGACGGCCGCGACGACCGAGGCCGCCTCGACGCGTGCCGCGGTGCAGTCGCTCGGCCAGCCGATCGTCGACTCCGACAAGCAGCTCGCACAGGGCGCCGAGCAGGTCGTGGTCGCCGCATACACCGAGCGATACGACTACGTGCTGCTCGCGCAGGAGCTGCGTGGGATCATGGAGGGCACCAACGGCTGGTACGAGAGCGTCACCGCGTCGTCGTCGCCGGGTGACAACGAGTCCGGCAAGGGCGTCGAGATCACGGGCTACATGCCCACGAAGGAGCTCGCCGCGAGCTTCAACGAGCGCATGAACGGCACGCGATCACTCGACGATGCGACCGTCGCCTCGCTCGAATCGGTGAAGCTCGCGAGCGTCAAGACCCGACGCACCGCGACGTACTGGAAGTTCACGATCAACGCCAACCTGATCGACACCAAGGCTCCGTACGCCGCTGGTGCCGACGGTGGTTCGGCGGGCGACGGAACGACGGTCGGTGACGGCGGCGACGACGGCTCGTCGCTCACGCTCAGCCTCGAGCCGAAGCCGAAGCCCAAGGCGTCCAAGCCGGCCGAGCCCGCCAAGCCCAGGAATCCGTTCGACGTCGCGGCTACTGCCGCACGTGGAGGTGCCAAGTGAACGTCGGAGAGGTGAACAAGGGCGCGATCATCCTGATCCTCGTGCTGATGCTCGGTGCAGGCGGCTACCTCTGGTACACGATGATGTACAAGCCGGCGGTCTCGACCCGCGACACCGCGATGCAGTCCCAGACCGCGGCGGAGCAGGACCTGGCAGCAGCCAAGACCGAGCTCGCGAGCGCCCAGCAGCGTGTCGAGGACTCCAAGCAGGAGGCATCGAAGGCCGACGATTCGGTCCAGCGACTGCAGCTGGCCCGCAAGGCCGTGCCGGCCGACAAGTACATCGACGATGCGGCGATCGTGCTCATGGACATCGCCGACCAGTCCGGCATCAAGACGAGCTTCAAGGCGAGCGACGAGGCCGACCAGGACACGACGACCGACACGAGCGGCCTGCAGGGAGCGAAGCCGGTCGACCTCACGTTCGACGCGGTCGGCACCTACTCGGAGATGATGTACTTCATGCGCCGGGTCGAGGACACGGTCGAGACGAAGGACGGCAAGCTCTACGCACGTGACCGGCTCTTCAACGTCGTGAAGCTCGAGATCGGCGCCGATGGAGAATCCGCTTCCGGCAGCAGCACGAGCGACGAGGCCGGGTTCGGCCTGGCGAACAGCTCGGGCGCGTCCACCGAGGAGATCCCGGTCGGGCCGGGTGAGATGCGCTTCACCGTCGTGATCCGCATGTACACCTCGTCGACCGAGAACTCGGAGAACGTCGGCGTCGGCACGCCGGATCCGGCAGCAGCTCCGCTCGACGGCGCCGCGGGCAATCCGAACGCGGCAGGGACGGGGGCCGGCACGGATCCGAATGCGGCAGGGACCGGCTCCGTATCCGGTGCCGATCCGAATGCGGCCGGAGCGTCGACCGGCGATCCGAACGCCGCTGGCGCGGGAGCGAGCGTCGCGCCGGCGACCGCGCCGACCGGGGGTGGAATCTGATGAGGCAGAACACGACACGAATCGGCGCGATCGTGCTGGTCGCGACCACGTCGATCATCGTGGCCGGGTGTGGTGGCAGCGACGTTCCCGCCGACACCGGAGCGGTCACGCCGACCCCCGCGCCGAACGCCACAAACCCGACGGTCGGCGATCCGAACGCCACGGCCGGGCAGGACCTCGACGGCGACGGAATTCCCGATGCCGACCCCAATGCAGGCGCGACGGACCTGGGTGCGACCGCCACGATTCCGGACCTGTCCGGTGGTGACATCGGTGGCGGCCTCGGCGCGGTCGGGGCGACCCCGATCTTCGACGCGGCAGCAGTGTCGCCCGACGACCTTCCGAAGGACGAGTCCAGCGAGTCGACCACGACCACGACCGACACGGCCGTGCCGACCACGACTC
This sequence comes from Thermoleophilia bacterium, assembly GCA_020438525.1. The sequence continues at coordinate 12,394 of JAGQUL010000173.1, forward strand.
CCGAGGCATCGACCTTCTTCGGTGCCAAGATCTCGATCGACGGCGTGGTGAGCGACGTTGCCAAGGGCGACGCGTTCCCCGACGACAACCCCGTGTTCCGACTGCTCTCGGTGACCGGATCGAACATCGAGATCGAGCTCATCGCCGGCGAGTTCACCGCGGGCGGCGGCAGCGGCGTGCTGATCGACAAGGGTGAGGAAGTCAGCCTCGTCAACGCGAGCGAGCAGCTCACGTACCGGATCACGTACCTGCGCGGCATCAAGGACGACAGCGGCATCACGCTCTGAGCAGCGTCGGCCGCAGCGCGTGGTCGCAGGTCGTCGTCGCCCATCGTCGAACTCGCAGCACGTAGGCTTGGTGCATGACCTCCCTCGAGCTGACCACGGCCGGTGAATCGCACGGCCCCCGACTGACCGCGATCGTGACGGGCCTGCCGAGCGGCATGACGATCGATCGTGCGTTCGTCGACGCGCAGCTCGCGCGCCGACAGGCCGGCTACGGACGCAGCCCGCGGCAGCGGATCGAGACCGACCGCGCCGAGGTGACCGGGGGCGTGCGCCACGGCCGCACGATGGGTGGACCGGTCGCGATCGACATCGTCAACCGCGACCACGCGGCCAGCTGGCGCCACGCGATGGATCCGTGGCCGACCAGCGAACGGCAGGGCACCTGGCGCGACCGCACGATCCACGTGCCGCGACCCGGCCATGCGGACCTTGGCGGGATCGCGCGCGGCGGGTTCGACGACGATGGCCTGCGCCCCGTCCTGGAGCGGGCGAGTGCTCGCGAGACCGCGGCACGCGTAGCGGGCGGTGCGCTCGCACAGCAGCTGCTCGCGGCGATGGGCGTGCGCGTGCGCGGCTGGGTGCGCGCGACCGGGGATGCGACGACCGAGATCGCCACGCCCGGGGAGCACGACGACGCATGGACGGGGCTCGACGCATCGCAGCTGCGCACGGTGGATCCGGATGCGGACACGCGCATGGTTGCAGCGGTGGAGGCGGCCGCGGCCGACAAGGACACACTCGGCGGCGTGGTGGAGGTCGTGGCGTGGGGGCTGCCGCCCGGCATCGGCGGCTACGTCACCAACGCCGAGCGGCTCGACGGGCGCCTCGCGCGCGCGGCGCTGTCGGTGCACGCGATGAAGTCGGTCACGATCGGCAGCGGCGACGAGCAGGGTGCGCTGCGCGGATCGCAGGCCCACGACGAGATGTTCCCGGTCGACGACGCCGCCGCCGCACGCGGTGCGGGAGCGGTGGGTGGCGACCAGGGCATGGGCGTGACGCGGCGCACGAACCGTGCCGGCGGCATCGAGGGGGGCATGACCAACGGTGCACCGCTCGTGCTGCGCGTGTCGATGAAGCCGCTGCCGACGCTGATGCGCCCGCTCGCGACCGTGGACCTGTCGACGGGCGAGGCGGCAACCGCGCACGCCGAACGCAGCGATACCTGTGCGATCGCGGCCGCGGCGGTCGCGCTCGAGTGTGCGATCGCGTTCGAGCTGGCAGTGGTGCTGCGCGAGCAGTTCGGTTCGATGGCGCTGGTCGACGTGCTTGGAGCGCTCGACGACTATCGCGCTCGCGTGCGATATCCCGAACGTCCCGCGATCCAGCTGGCATGATCCACGCGTGGACGCACGCACGCACGCGACGATCGACTTCGAGCCCGAGGCCGCACCCTCGGTGCGGATCGTGCTCGTCGGATTCATGGGAGCGGGCAAGACCTCGCTTGCGCGGCGGTGGTCGGAATCGAGCGGCCCGGTGCTGTGGTTCGACTCCGATCGGGCGGTGCTCCACGAGCTCGGCTGCGCAACGGTAACCGAGGCGTTCGAGCAGCACGGCGAGGATGGGTTCCGGGCCGTCGAGCGGCAGGTGATCCTCGATCGTGGCTACCCGCTCGCGCGCGGCGTGGAGGTCTGGTCGCTCGGCGGTGGCGCGCTGCAGCACGAGGACGTGCGGGCGCTGCTCGACGATGCATGCGTCGTGTGGCTCGACGCCGACCCCGAGGTGCTGTGGGACCGGGTCGCCGGCAGTGACCGACCGCTCGCGCGCGACAGGTCGGCATTCCTCGAGCGATACGCCGAGCGCCACGCGACCTACGAGGCCGCGGCAACCGTCCGCGTCGACGCGACGCGATCGCTCGACGAGCTGGGGCTGGGCCGCGTGCTTGCCGAGCACCTGCCACCGAGCTGGTTCGGCTCGGGCATCGCGGTGGGGGAGGGACTGGTCGAGCGGATCGAGGACCTCGCCGCGACGTGCGACGGCCGACCGATCGCGCTCGTCGCCGACCGTGCCGTGGGCGCGGTTGCCGACGCGGTGCGCGCGCGACTCGACCGCGCAGGTCGTGTGGTTCTGAGCGACGTGCGCCTGCCGATGGGCGAGTTCAACAAGCAGATGTCGACGGTGGAGTACCTGCTGCGCGCGTGGGCCGAGGCCGCGCTCACGCGTGACGCGATCGTCGTCGCGCTCGGTGGCGGCACGCTGCTCGACACGACCGGCTTCGCCGCATCGGTGTTCCTGCGCGGCGTGGACTGGGTGTCGATTCCCACCACGCTCACGAGCCAGGTCGATGCCGGCATCGGCGGCAAGACCGGGGTCAACCTCGGAGTCGCCAAGAACGTGGTGGGCAGCGTGCACATGCCGCGCGCCACGATCATCGATCCTTCTGTGCTGACGACCCTCGGGCTCGACGAGGTGCGCGACGGGTTCGTGGAGGCGGCCAAGACCGCGATGCTCGCCGGGCACTGGCTGCTCGACCGTGCGCGAGCAGTGGCGGACGCGCCCGCGGGATCGCGCGATTCGCAGTGGCGCGACCTCGTGGAGGGGTGCGCCGGGTTCAAGGACGCCGTGGTGGCGGAAGACCCGTTCGACACCGACGGCATCCGCGCCCAGCTCAACCTCGGGCACACGCTCGCCCACACGATCGAGGCGGCCACCGGCGGAGCCGTGAGCCACGGCGCGGCGGTCGCGATCGGCACGCACGTGGCGCTGCGCCTGTCCGAGCTGGTGCTCGACGCTCCGCACGGGCTCGTGGAGACGTGGAACGAGCTGTGCACGCAGTTCGGGATCGTGACCCGGTCGCCACTCGCATGGGAGCAGCTCGAGCCGTTCCTGAAGCTCGACAAGAAACGTGATCGCCACGGGATCGGCTGGGTGCTGCTCGACGACGTTGGCGCTCCCGTGACCGGCGTGCGGCTTCCGGTCGAGGCCGCGCAGCGGGTGTGGAACGAGCACGTGCACGTGCCGCGGCCGGAATCCACGCTGCCGCTCGCGGCCGAGGTGGCGAGCTCGCGCCACCCGCGCGTGCTCGTGCTGTTCGGCGTGAACCTGGGGCAGCTCGGCTCGCGCGAGGCAGAGCACTACGGGACGCAGACGCTGCCCGAGCTCGTGCACGACATCGAGTCGTGGGCGAGCGCCGAGGGGCTCGTCGCCGACTGTCGCCAGACCGACAGCCTCGAGCGGTTCGTGCACGCGCTGCACGAGGCGCGGCTCCGGCACCACGCGGTGATCGTCAACCCGGGTGCGTGGACGCACTACGAGCGATCGATCCATGACGCGCTGGCGCCGCTCGACCTGCCGCGCGTGGAGGTGCACCTGAGCGACATCGACGCGCGCGCCGCCGATGCACCAGACGAACACTGGCGCGCGACGAGCGTGATCCGACCCGTCGTCGACCACCATGTGAGTGGTCAGGGCGCGGAGGGATATCGCGAGGCGCTCCGCTGGGTCCGCGAGCAACTCTGAACCCAGATGCGTTGCACATGGTGTCCGGGGGGGCATGGCGTGCAACGCATGGTCGGCGCACGGCCGGGCCGCACTGCATGACCGACGGGCGGCCGCGCGGGTAGGATCATCCAATGAATCCGACCGCTCCCACCGGTGCCGCGCGCATCGACACGCAGCACCGAATCGATCGCGTCCGCGAGCAGCTCGCCGTGAACGGCTGGAACGGCCTCGTGGTGCTCGATGCGGCAGACGTGCGCTGGCTGACCGGGCTCGAGAGCTCGAACGCCGCGGTGGTGGTGACGTCGACCGCCACGGTGGTCGCGACCGACTTTCGCTACGTCGCGGAGGCTGAGTCGCTCGGTCTGCAGGTTGCGAAGATCGAGCAGTCCATGTGGACCGACCTGGGACGCGTCGCGGGCGAGCTCGCCGCTGGCGGCTCGCTGGCCTATCCGCCGGCCGGGCTCTCGCATCGCGCGTTCCTGCAGTTCACCGACACGCTCCCCGACAGCGTGCAGCTGCGCGCCGCCGACGGCGTAGTGGCCAAGCTCCGCGTCGTGAAGGATGCGCCCGAGGTCGAGAAGATCCGCCGCGCCGCCGCACTCCTCGAGGGCGCCTACGACATGGTCGCGTCGATGGGGCTCGAGGGCCGCACCGAGGGCGACGTGGCGTGGGCGATCGAGAAGCACCTGCGCGAGGCAGGCGCGAGCGCGCTCAGCTTCGAGTCGATCGTCGCGGGCGGCACCAACGGCGCCTACCCGCACCACCATCCCAAGGGCGACGTGATCCCTGCCGACACGCTCGTGACCGTCGACATCGGCTGCATCGTCGACGGCTACTGCTCCGACTGCACGCGAACCTTCGCGGTCGGCGATCCCGGACCGGAGCTGCGCGCCGCATACGACCTCACGCTGCGCGCTCAGGAGGCGTCGCTCGCCGCGGTGAAGCCGGGTGCCCACGGCGCCGAGGTCGACGCGGTCGCGCGCGACATCATCAGCGACGCCGGCCACGGCGACCACTTCGGGCACGGGCTCGGCCACGGCGTGGGCATGGAGATCCACGAGGCGCCGCGCCTGTCGCGAACGAGCGAGGACGTGCTCGAGGCCGGCATGATCGTGACCGTCGAGCCCGGCGTGTACCTACCGGGCGTGGGCGGCGTGCGCATCGAGGACCTCGTCGTGGTGACGGACACCGGCCACGAGGTGTTCACCAACTACACGAAGCAGCTCGTGCAGGCCTGATCGCCTGCCTGCCGCGTTCGCATCGCGACGCGGGCGCGCGCTTCCGCCCCGTCGCGTAGAGTATTCGTCGATCCACGCGTGAATCCCGGCCGAAGGGTGCCTTCCGAACATGAGTGACGTCGTCGACACGAACAGCTTCCGCAACGGCATGCACATCCAGATCGACGGCGCGATCTGGCGCATCGTCTGGTTCCAGCACCACAAGCCCGGCAAGGGCGGTGCAGTGATGCGGACCAAGCTCAAGAACATCGAGACCGGCTCGACGGTCGACAAGACGTTCCGCGCCGGCGAGAAGTTCCCGCGCATCCGCACCGAGCAGAAGAACGCCACGTTCCTCTACCACGACGGTACCGACTACGTGTTCATGGACCCTGAGACCTTCGACCAGATGCAGATCTCGGAGAAGGTCGTCGACGAGGCCGCACCGTTCCTGCTCGACAACATGGAGGTGCAGATCTTCTACGTCGACGGCAACCCCGCCGGCGTCGAGCTGCCGACCACCATGGAGCTCAAGGTCGAGTCCACCGAGCCCGCAGTGCGCGGCGACACGGTCGGCAACGTGCAGAAGCCCGCGACGCTCGAGAACGGCGTGACCATCCAGGTGCCGTCGTTCGTCGCCGAGGGCGACACCCTCAAGGTCGATACCCGCGAAGGCGGGCGCTACGTCAGCCGCGTCTGACGCGCGCGGCGGCGGGAAGGACTCCGAGCGTGGCACGTACCCCTGATCCGAGCGAGGCGGAGTTCGTGCGCCGCGTGCGCGAGCCGCGCGCCGCAAGCGCCGAGCCGGGGCGTCACCGTGCGCGTCGCAGCGCGATGATGGTGCTCTACCGCACCGATCTGGTCGGTGGCGAGGTCGACGACGCGATCGCGAGCTTCGAGGCCGACAACGGCTTCCCGATGCCCGAGTACACCGAGGACGTGGTGCGTGGCGTGCTCGCACGCCTGGACGAGCTCGACGCGGTGATCGACACGTACCTCGTCGACTGGACCGTCGACCGGCTCGGCGCGGTCGAGCGAGCCGTGCTGCGCGTCGCGATGTGGGAGCTGTTCGAGCGCCAGGACGTGCCCGGTCCGGTCGCGATCGACGAGGCGGTCGAGCTCGCGAAGCGCTACGCCACGCCCGAGGCGGCAAAGCTCATCAATGGAGTGCTGGCCGCGTGGCTGCGCGACCACGACGCGGAGGAAGGTGAAGAGGAATGACGCACGACGAGCGCGACGAAGCGATCGAGGCGCACGACGAAGCGGTCGAGGAGACCGGTCGGGGCGACGATGACCAGCAGGTCGATCGATCGGTCGACGAGCCCGCGACCGCGGCCGCAACCACCGACGCGACCGACGCGCCGGCGGCCGATGCACCGAGCGGCGAGGACGAGACGACCGACGTGCTTCGCGAGCGGCTCGTCGAGATGCGTGCCGAGGCCGACCGGATCGCCGAGCTCGGCACCGGCGCCGAGCAGGTCGAGGCCGCCGAGCGATTCGCCGAGGACGCCGGCGCGCTCGACGAGCAGGTCGGTGCCGCGGCACGGGACACCGATGACGACTGAGGCCGCTCCCAGCGACCAGCTGCCCGACATGGCGCGCCTGGGCGAGCTGCGCGACCTCGTCGAGCCGATCGTCGAGCAGGCGTTCGCACAGGTCGGCGAGAGCGTCGACCAGCTCGGCGAGGCGATCCGGTACTCGCTGCTCGCCGGCGGCAAGCGGATCCGGCCGATGCTCTGCATGGCAGCCGCCGAGGCGTGCGGCGGCGAGCTCGACGCGATCGCACCGATCGCCGCATCGTTCGAGCTCGTGCATGCCTACTCGCTCGTCCATGACGACCTGCCGGCGATGGACGACGANNACGACCTGCGCCGCGGCATGCCGACCAGCCACGTCGTCCATGGCGAGGCCACCGCGATCCTCGTGGGCGATGCGCTGCAGGCGCGAGCGTTCGAGCTGGTCGCGCAGGCCGACGGGGTCGATGCCGCAGCGCGCGTGAGCGTGGTCGCGATCCTTGCCCGGGCCGCCGGCTGGCAGGGGATGGTCGGAGGGCAGTACCTCGACATCGACGAGGACCGGGTCGACCACGCCGACATCGCCGCGCTCCGCGACGTTCACGATCGCAAGACCGGTGCGCTGATCGCCGGCGCGATCGAGGCCGGGGCGGTCGCCGCAGGCGCAGACGAGAACGTCGCGCTGCACGCCGCGCGATTCGGTCGTGAGCTCGGCTGGCTGTTCCAGCTGGTCGACGACCTGCTCG
>JAGQUL010000174.1 GCA_020438525.1 Thermoleophilia bacterium
AGGCAGGTGGCGAACTGGGACGGCGTGTGCGAGGACCCGGAGCTGCGCCAGAAGTGCTTCGACGACCCGCTGATGGCGTGGAAGTACACTGCGCGCGCGCTCGCGAGCGGCATGAAGTACGAGCCGGCGCGGCCGCTCACCGAGCTGCAGATCCCGCACCTCGTGCTGATCGGCGAGCAGGACACGATGACCCCGATGCCCTACACGAAGAAGGTCTACGACCGGCTGCACGGCGACAAGGAATGGGTCGTGATCCCGGGGGCCGGCCACATGGGCGGGCTGGTCGAGCATCAGGACGAGGTGCTCGACGCGGTGGATGGCTTCCTCGGGCGGCGGATGCCGGCGGTGGTGGCGAGCGACGACTGATCAGGGGGCCATGCGGCGCCGCTCGAGCTCTGCGTTGCGGGCTCGAATGCGTTCGCGGCGTTCGCGGTGGCGCTCGTCGCGAACGGCGCGGATGGCCGGGGCGGTGTCGACGCTGCGGTACCAGATCCAGAGCGAGGCGAGCGTGCCCGCGCCGAGCTGCGCCAGGCGCAGGCGCCACTTGCGTGGGTCGAGGATCCGGATCGCGAGTTCGAGCAGGCGCAGCTCCATGTGGGGCTCCTACCCGGCGGGGGTGCCGGCGTAGACCTCGCGCAGCCACTCGACCTCGCGGGCGAGGCCGTCGCGCAGCGAGACCTGCGGGTCGAAGCCGAGCGCCTCGCGGGCGCGGGTCGTGTCGGCGCTGGTGTGGCGCACGTCGCCGGGCTGGGTGTCGCCGAAGTGGGCCTCGACGTCGCGACCGAGGATCTCGGAGAGCATGTCGACGACCTCGCGGACGGTCACGGTGGAGCCGCCGCCGAGGTTGTAGGTGCCGCCGCGGTCGCCGGCCACGAGCCGGTCCATCGCGGCTCGGTTGGCGGCGACGATGTCGCTGATGAACGTGAAGTCGCGTGACTGGTGCCCGTCGCCGTAGACGCCGATCGGGGTGCCCTCGAGCGCGGCCTTCACGAACTTGTGGAACGCCATGTCTGGGCGCTGGCGCGGGCCGTACACGGTGAAGTAGCGCAGGCTCGTGCCGCGCACGTCGAACTCGTGTCGGTAGGTGTCGACGAGGTGCTCGGCGGCGAGCTTGGTCACGCCGTACGGGGAGATCGGCGCGGGCAGCGCGTCCTCGCGCGTGGGGCGCGCCTCGGCGTTGCCGTACACGCTCGAGCTGGACGCGTACACGACCGGGGGCGCCCCGCCCTCGCGCAGCTTGAGCGCCTCGAGCAGGCGCTGCGTGGCGAGCACGTTGCAGTCGGTGTAGGTCGCAAACTCGGTGCCCCAGCTGGCGCGCACGCCCGCCTGAGCGGCCTGGTGGAACACCCCGTCGACCTCGAGCAGGTCGCCTGCGAGCACGTCGCGTGCGAGGTCGAGCTCGAGCAGGTGGAAGCCGTCGTGGTCGCGTGCGCCGGTCAGGTTGGCGCGCTTGCGGGCGGGGTCGTAATAGTCGGTGAAGCAGTCGATGCCGACCACGTCGTGCCCGTCGGCGAGCAGCGAGTCGGTGATCGTGGAGCCGATGAATCCGGCGCAGCCGGTGACGAGAAAGCGCATGGGGCGCGCCTACCCATTTTCGTGCGATCGCGTGCAATCGCGGCGTGCGTCGGAGCTCGGCACCGATTTTCGTGCGATCACTCGCACGCGATTTCCACGAATTCGGCACACATTCGGCACGAACTGCGCGCAACGCGTCACACATTCCCCAACAGGCTTGTCCCATGTCGCTGCGCCCACCCAGCTACGACCCGGTCCACCCACCCACCTTCGTCCGGTCCGAGGAGGTCTTCGGCAACCTCCTGGATCGGATCGGACCGGTCATCGACCTGCCGGCGCTCGTCGAGTTCTGGCGCGGCGACGAGCAGTGCATCCGCTACTCGCGCGACGTGCTCAACATGTTCGCGCAGCTCGAGCAGGTCGAGCACGTTCGTCGAGATCTGTGGGTCGAGCGCATGCGCCCCAACGATCCCCGGCTCGACCACGCCATCCTCGCCGCCGCATCCCGCTCGATCGGCCCGTGGACCGTCGCCGCCGGCACCTGGGCGCTCGAGCTTCACGGCATCCGACTCCACGATCTCGCCCCGAGCGTCATGCGCTTCGCGCTGACACCACGCCGCGCCCGACCGGCGACCTACGCGGAACGAGGCCGCGATCGGGCCGATCGGCTCAGGTCGACGGGCGCCAACGACCAGCGCCACGTCACGACCATCCTCGACCGCTCGATCGCAGCCGTGACACGCCCGGCGCACCGCATCGGCACCGGCCACTGGATCGGACCACCGACCAACACGAGCAGCGGCACGAACCCTGCGCGGCAGGCAACCGCCGGCACCGCGCGCGGCCACTACATCGTCCAGCTCGGCGGGCACGCGCTGTCGATCGTCGACGCCTACCTCTCGCTGTTCGAGCATCCACGCCTCGCCGGCGGTGTCGCCACGGCCGAGGCCGCGACCCTTCCGGTACTTGCGCACGTCGGAATCGACGCCGTGCTCGATGGTGGCCGACGACATCCAGTCCTCGCGGTTCGTCGTCGCCTTGCCTATGTACTGATGCGCTCGGTCATTCGAACGAGGCGCGCGATCGACTGGTTCGAGACGTCGGATCCGGTGCCGGTGCGCCGGCACGCACAGGAGCGTGAGCGCGAACGGATTCCGCTGCGGCTCGGCCTCGTCGGTGCGCGCGGTGTGCCGTCCGCACTCGAGCCACATCGTGCGCGGCGCGGCCACGTGGACCGACGCCTCGGGCTGTTGATCAATCGCGACGCGCCCTTGCTGCCTCGAGCCGCCGTGCGGCCCGGACGGTGACCGCGGGTTCCACGTGCCGGTGCGCGTGCACCCGATCGCACGAAAATCGGTGCCGAGCTCCAACGCACGCCGCGATTGCACCCGATCGCACGAAAATCGGTGCCGAGCTCCAACGCACGCCGCGATTGCACCCGATCGCACGAAAATGGTTGCCGGGCACGAACAGCAGCGTCGGGCGCGGGGATCCAGACGGTTGCGCTGACCCCCCGCGGCCACGGGCGCGGCGCAGCGCGGCCACGCGCGTGAAAAGCGCGTCGTCGTCCCCCCATGGCGGGCGATGTTCGGGCACCTCCCTCCAAGACGTACCGGCACACATACAACGCGACAGGACGCCCCGCCAGTCGCCGGACCGCACTCCTCCCTCCCTCCCTCGCGGACCGGCGCCGAATCTCCCTCGTGCGTCCCTCCTCCCTCCCGATGCACCTTTCGGGCAGGCGTCCTGTCGCGGCCGGTCGCGCCGACCCTCGGACGTTTCACCGCTCGTTCGGCCGGAGATGGTTCGCTCCATGGCTACCGACTACGACTTCGCCGGCGCACGCGTCAAGGGCCGCAATCCATGGGCAGTGCTCGGCCTGGGGCTGCTCACGCTCGGGATCTACATCCTGTACTGGTGGTACCAGGTCAACCGCGAGGTGCGCGATGCCTCGCGCGGGCAGGTGCCCGTGGATCCGTGGGTCTCGGTGATCGCGGTCACGATCGGCGCGCTGGTGGTCGTGCCGCCGATCGTGTCGTTCCACCAGACCGGGCGGCGCGTGCAGGCGCTCGGTCGGCTCGCGGGCGCGAGCGACACGCTGAACATGTGGCTGTACTGGGCGCTGTGGCTGCTCACCGGCTGGGGCGGCTACATCTACCTGCAGTGGGCGCAGAACCGCACCTGGGATGCGATGCAGGCAACCGGCACGCCGGCGGGCGAGCCGGTGCACCACGCGGGGCTGCCCGGTGGCGAGGAGCGGCACCACCGCGGGCCGCAGGACGCGAACGGCCCGTTCATCTGAGCCGACGCGAGGGGCGACCGCGAGCGGACCCCGCGCGGCGCAGCGCGGCGGTGCGCCGGTAGGGTTCGGCGCATGCGCCACCACCAACACGCAGGCCTCGTCGGGCAGCTTCGCAGCGGCAGCGAAGAGCTGCATCCGCATCCGGATGCGCAGCGCGACGACGCGGTGGTCGCATGGTTTCCGATCATGGATCCTGCCGGGCGCGACGTCGACGCGCTCGAGGGACTGACGTGCGTGCCCACGCGCGCGGGCGCGATGCGGATCACCGCAGTGCCGCACGTGGTGGAGCACCTGGCGCTCGGCGACGAGGTGGCAGTCGCCGACTGGGAGGGCGAGCCGATGGCACGGGGCGAGCTGGCGCTCGCGCTCGACGGCACGGTTCGCTGCGTGGCCGCACAGGGGCAGGGGTGGCTGCACCTGGCGCGGCTGATCGATGACGCGGCCGGCGGGATCGGCAGCTGCTGGTTCGACGCGATCGGCGAGCATGCGCTCGCCGCGAGCGTGCCCCGCAGGGCGCTCGCGCCCGTCTTTGCGGCGCTGAGCGCGAGCGAGAACGCGGGCGAGCTGCGCTGGCAGTACGTCACGCCCGAGCGCCACGCACGAGCCGATGGCTGACGCGCGTCGCGCGCAGCAGCAGCGGCTGTCGGAAGCGCTGGGCGGTGGCGAGTTCGTGGTGAGCGCCGAGGCGCCCGGCGGGTCGCTCGCTGAGCTGTCGTCGTTCGCAGCTGCCGCGGTCGGCGCCGGAGCGCGCGCGGTGCAGGTTCCGGACGGCGCGCTCGGCCGGCGCGACGATGCGGGCATGTCGATGCTCGATCGCATTGCGGCGCTCGCGACGTCGGATGCGTGGCTCGTGCCGCATGTCGCAGCGCGCCACCACGATCCGGACGTGATCTGCGAGCGGATCGACCAGCTCGCGCGGCGCGGGGCGATCGACGGGACGCTCGTGGTGACCGGTGATTCGGCGCGCCGCGACGGGTGCGCCGATCGGCCGGATCGAGGCCCGGATGCCGCCTCGCTCCTGCAGCTGCTCGCGCCTCGGGTGTCCCCGGCCGAGCTCGTGCTGGGCGCAGCGCTCGGGCTGGGCGAGGACCCCGCGCTCGACCTGGACCGGGCCGCACGCAAGGTGCAGGCCGGCGCGACCGTGCTGTTCAGCCAACCGGTGTTCGACGAGGCGATGCTCGAGTCGGCGGTCGAGATCGGCGCAGCGCTCTCGGTCCCCGTGATCGTGGGCGTGCTCCCGCTGCGCGGCGTGGAGCATGTCGATGCGCTCGAGCGCCACGCGCCGGGGATCAGCGTCCCGGCGGCGGTACGCGCGGCGCTGCAGCAGCGCGCTGCAGCAGCCGCTGCTGCATGGGGCATCGACCACGCCCGCGCGATGCTGCAGCTCGCCCGCTCGGCGGCAGCTGGAGCGTGCATCGTGCCGGGCCGGGGTGGGATCGCGGTGGTGGAGGCGGTCGTCGGGCCGCGCCCGGCTCGACGACCAGCGGCGGATCGCCTCCCCGACGGGTGACTCGACGAACACCGAAGCAGCAGGTCCGCGACGCATCGTGACGAACGCGTACGACATGCAGACCGTGGAGCATCCGCGACGACCCGTGCGCCTCGTGGAAGGCGCGCTCGAGGCATGGCCCGATGCGAAGCGGACGGACTGCATCGTCTGGTTTCCGATTCCCGATGCGCAGGAGGGTGCCGGACCCGAGGCCGAGGGAGTGCCGGCCGTCAGGCTCGACGGCGATCGCGCTCGCCTGACAGGGATCCCGTTCTTCCCGTACCACGTGGGCCTCGGCGACGAGGTGCAGGTCCGCGAGCACGAGTCCGCGCTCTACTGCGTGGAGGTCGTGGTGGCGGCACCCGAGCTGGTCGTGCGGATCTTCGACGAGGCCGGCGGCGTGTCGACCGAGGAGGCGATCGGCGATCCCGAGAGCGACGAGCCGTTCTGGCGGATCGTGCGCGCGCTTGCGCCGCACGGGTGCTGGTTCGAGCGCTACTCGACGAGCTACGCCGCACTTGCGGTGCCGCCAGCGGAGTGGGAGTACGTGCGCGCATTCCTCGACCTGAAGGCGCGGGCGGAGGGGCTGCGCTGGGAGCTCGCCACGCCGCTTCGCGAGACCTGAACGGTCGTCGCCGCCCGTCGTGCTCGATCGACTCAAGGACCGCCGCGCGGGGACCGATGACGGTGCGACCCCCCCCCCCCCCCGGGCCCCCCTCATGCCTCTTTCCCCCCCCCCCCCCCACCTCCTGC
>JAGQUL010000175.1:0-964 GCA_020438525.1 Thermoleophilia bacterium
ACAACATGATGGGCGAGGAGGACCTCACCCCGGTCGAGCACGTGCTGCGGCCGGGCGAGCGCCTCACCAGCATGATGGCACCGAGCATCCTGCTCGCCGACGGCCGCCCGATCATGGCCGCCGGCAGCGCCGGATCCAACCGCCTGCGCGGCGCGATCCTGCAGCCGCTGCTGCGCGTGCTCGAGTCGCGGCTCGCCGGCGTGGAGGGGAGCCTCCAGGATCGCCTCGACGGCGCGGTGCAGGCGCCGCGCCTGCACGCCGAGGGCGGGATCGTGCAGGTCGAGCCGGGCTACGACGAGGCGGCGCTCACCGAGCTCGAGGCGCGCGGCCACGAGCTCAACCGCTGGCCCGGCACCAACATGTTCTTCGGCGGCTCCAACCTCGTCGCGGTCGACTCCGACCAGGGCACCTTCGCCGCCGCCGGTGACCACCGCCGCGGCGGCGGCGCATTCATCGCATTCGACGACGGAAGCGTGGCACAGGCATGACCCCGAACCAAGGCGACGACGACCAGCGATTCGCGATGAAGCCGGCGCTGCGTGGCCTGCGACCGTACGAGCCCGGTCTGTCGGCCGAGGCGCTTCGTCGTCGCATCGGCGGTGATCGGCCGATCGTGAAGCTCGGCTCCAACGAGGGCCCGTGGGGACCGCTGCCCGGCGCTGCCGCCGCGATCCGCGACCACGTCGACGGGCTCAACCGCTACCCGGACGGCGCGTTCCACGAGCTGCGCGGCGCGATCGCCGACATGACCGGTGCCGCACCGGAGCAGGTCGTGCTCGGCAACGGCGCCGACTCGATCCTGATCAACCTCTCGCTCTCGCTGCTGCAGCCCGGCGACGAGGTCGTGTTCGGCTGGCCCAGCTTCATCACGTATCCGCTCAGCGTGCGCAAGGTGGATGCGGTGCCGGTGCAGGTGCCGCTCGACTCCGAGCATCGCTACGACCTCGACGCGATGCTCGCGGCG
>JAGQUL010000175.1:1002-5363 GCA_020438525.1 Thermoleophilia bacterium
GAACAACCCGACCGGCACCTACGTCGACCGCACGCGGCTGACGCAGTTCGTCGACGCGCTGCCCGACCACGTGCTCTGCGTGGTGGACGAGGCCTACCACGAGTACGTGACCGCTCCCGACTACCCCGACTCGATCGGCGAGCTGGTCGTGAGCGGCGGGCGAACGAACGTGATGGTGCTGCGCACGATGAGCAAGATCTACGGGCTTGCGGGGCTGCGCGTCGGGTGGGGCATCGGGCCCGCACAGGTCGTGCGCGCGATCGACACCGTGCGTGGTCCGTTCGAGATGAACGCCCTGGCCAACGAGGCGGCGCTCGCCAGCCTGCGCGAGCGCGACCAGCTCGCCGAGCGCGTGGCGGCGAACGAGGCTGGTCGTGACCGCCTCGCGGCGGCGCTGCGCGACGTCGGGCTCGAGCCGGTGCCGGGCGTCGGCAACTTCCTGTGCGTCGCGCTGCCCGATGGCCTCGCCGGTCGCGAGGTCGCCGATCGGCTCGAGCAGGTCGGCGTGATCGTGCGCCCGCTCGACATGTTCGGCATGCCGACCGGCGTGCGCATCACCGTCGGCACGCCCGAGGAGACCGAGGTCGCGGTCGCCGCGATCCGCGACGTGCTGCCCGCGCTCGTCGGCTGACGCGGTTCAGGCCGCGAGGTCGTCGGGGTTCGGCGGCGCCCACTCCTGCGGCTGCTGCTCCGCCTCCGCCTGCTGGGCTGCTGCCTGCTGGCGGTAGTACTCGTCGAGCTGCTCCTGCGTCCACTGCGGCGCAGCTGCCTGCTGCGCCTCCTGCGCGGGCGCTGCGGGCTGATCGGTCGGCTGCTCCTGCGTCCACTGCTCGCCGGTGATCTGCTGCATCGCCCATGCCTCCGCCTCGTTGCGCGCGCTCGCGCTCGGCTCGTGCTGGGGCTGCGCCTCGGTCGTGCCCGCCGCGGGGTCTGCCGCGGCGCTGGGAAGCATCGGCTGCTGGTACTCGGGCTGCGCCGACACCGCTGCCGGATCCGGCTCGATCGCGCGACCGTACTGCTGCATGATCTGCTGGAACACGCCCTGCTCGACGAGCGCGACCATCGTCTGCACGACCTGTGGATCGAACTGCCTGCCCGCACCCGCGCGCAGCTCGTGCACGGCCTGGGTCACGCCGAGCGATCGACGATACACGCGATCGCTCGTCATGCTCTCGAACGCGTCCGCGACCAGCACGATGCGGCTTCCCAGCGGGATCGCCTCGCCGGCCAGCCCGACCGGGTAGCCGGTGCCGTCGAAGTGCTCGTGGTGGTGACGGGTCCACGTCGCCACCGGCTCCATCTCCGCAGCCTCGAGGATGCGGTAGCTGAACTCCGGGTGCATGCGCAGCTGCACCCACTCGTCGTGCGTCAGCTGCGAGCCCTTCACGAGAATCTCGTCGGCGATGCCGATCTTGCCAACGTCGTGCAGCAGGCCGGCGCGGTACACGAGCTTCACGGTCGGCTCGTCGAGGCGCATCGCTCGCGCGACCGTCGCCGCATAGATCGCGACGAGCTCGGAGTGGTTGCGCGTGTACGGGTCCTTCTGGTCGACCGCCGCGACCAGCGCCGTGGCCGTGGTGAGCATCGCGTCGCGTGCCCGCGAGCGCGAGCGCTCCTCGCTGTTCATCGACGACACCGTGTTCGGGTCGTAGATCACCGAGCACGCCTTGCCCTGCATCTTCGCCGCATACGAAGCCTCGTCCGCACGCTGGTACAGGTCGGTCTGCGTCTCTGCGTGGACCGGGAACGTCGTGACACCGCCCGAGAACGAGAGCCGCTCGCCGTTCGGACCGAACGGCACGATGTGCTGCGCGATCCGGTCGAGCACCATCTTCGCTTCCTCGGCGTTCGCCTCCGGGAAGATGATGCCGAACTCCTCGCCGCCGAGCCGGCAGGCGAGATCGTACGGCCGCAGGTTGTCGCTGATCCCCTTCGTCGCTCGCCGCAGCACCGCATCGCCCTCGCTGTGGCCGAAGCGATCGTTGACGCTCTTGAAGTTGTCGAGGTCGATCAGCGCAATCGACACCACGCCACCGGTGCGGCGGCAGCGCTCGAGCTCGGCGCTGAGGCTGTCCTGGAAGTAGCGATGGTTGCGCAGGCCCGTGAGCGGGTCGCGCGTCGCACGCTCCTGCTCCTGCTGCAGCGCGATGTGCAGCTGCTCCTGTGCCGTCCGCAGCTCGAGCGTGTTGCGCTGCATCGCCATGGCCATCAGGTTGAAGTCGCTGATCAGGTCGCCGATCTCGTCGTTGCGCTTGGCGTACTGCTCGTCGGCGCGCGTGTCGAGCTCGCCACCCGCGAGCCTGTGCGACATCACCCGCAGGTGCTCCAGCCGGCGCATCAGTCGGCGCGGGATCACCGCGGCGAGCAGCGCCGCCAGCAGCAGCGACGCCACGAACGTGCCGATGATCAGCCCGGTCGAGCTCGCGATCTGCGCCTTGATCTCGTCCTGTGCCTGCACGCCGCGGGTCGTGACCCGCTCGGCCAGATCGGCGGCGGGCTGGTTCACCTCGCGGGCGAGCTGCTCGTCGAGCGAGTTGATCGCCGCGCGCTTGTCGCCACCCGACATCGCACCCTGGAACGTCGACTTGATCGCCGTCGCCTTGTTCTGGATCTGGTTCCAGTCGGCCGCCTCGTCGGCCGGCAGCTCCTCGCCGGGCTGGAGCGGTGCCTCGCAGCGATCGGGCAGGCGGATGCAGCGTGCCGCATCGAGCGCCTCCTGCAGCGTCTTGGTCAGCTTCGTCCGCGTCACGCTGTTGTCGCGCACCGACAGGTCGCGCGCCGATGCTCGCACGTCGCTGATCGTGCGCTGGAACACCGCCACGTTGCGCTGCGTCGTGGTCGCGCGCTCGGCCTGCGCGGACGCCTTCGCGATCCGCTGGAACGAGAGCAGCGTCACCGGAACCGAGATCCCCATCACGAGGATCACGGCCAGGAACGCAAACGTCAGCTTCCGGCTGATGCCCGGCTTGCTGATCGCGCTGGTGATTCCGCTCTTTGCCACAGGTGCAGTCACGCGCGCAGGTAGGTGCGATGCGCACGTGATATGCCCGCCATCGGCATCCGCGCCGCCGTGCTTGAGGACCGCGCGCCCTGCCACCGCTCGCCACTGCCCCACCGGTGGCCGCAGCCGACGTGATCCGCCGTGATACCGTCCCGAACGCGATGGACGAACCGGGTACCGAACCGACGGTGCGCGGCGATGGTCCGCCCAGTGCGGGGATGCTCGTGCCGGGGGATGCCGCAGCGCTCGCGACCCGCCTCAGAGGCGGGGATCGACGCGCGCTCGCACGCTCGATCTCGCTCGTCGAGAACGGCGACGACGTGGGCCGCGAGCTCGTCCGATCGCTGTATCCGGCCACCGGCAACGCACACCTGCTCGGGATCACCGGTCCGCCCGGAGTCGGCAAGAGCAGCCTGATGGGCGCACTCGTCACCCAGCTGCGCGGCGAGCGTCCCGACGAGCGGGTCGGAATCGTGAGCGTCGACCCGTCGAGCCCGTTCACCGAAGGCGCACTGCTCGGCGACCGGATCCGGCTCTCCGACCACTTCCTCGATCGCGGCGTGTTCATCCGCTCGATGGGCACGCGAGGGCATCTGGGCGGGTTGGCGGAGGCGTCGCTGCAGGCGGCGTTGCTGCTCGATGCGTGGGGCGCGAGCGAGGTCTTCCTCGAGACCGTCGGCGTGGGGCAGAGCGAGATCGAGATCGCGCGGATCGCCGACACGATCGTGCTCGTGCTGATGCCCGGCAGCGGCGATGCGGTCCAGGCGCTCAAGGCCGGCGTGATGGAGATCCCCGACATCATCGTGATCAACAAGGCCGACCACCCGATGGCGCGCACGCTGCACTCGCAGGTGCGATCGATCCTCACGCTCGAGAAGCGCGACTGGACGCCGCCGATCGTGGAGACCGAGGCGGTGCGCGACGAGGGCATCGAGCGGCTGTGGGACGTGATCCGCGAGCACCGCGAGTTCATGGCGCAGGACGGTCGCTTCCAGGCGCGCCGCCGCGCGAACCTCGAGAGCGAGGTGTTCACGCTCGCGAGCGCACGCGCCATGCGACGCCTGCACGCTCGCGTGGAGGAGGACCCGCGACTGCGCGAGCTGCTCGACGCTATGCACCGCCGCGAGCTCGACCCGCTCACCTGCACGATGCGGCTGTTCGAGGAAGTGTTCAGCTGATGGACGCGCCGGGAACCGTGCATGGCGTGGGCGTGACGCTCGACGACATCCGTGCGGCTCGGGACCGGATCAGCGGCCGGATTCGCAGCACCCCGATGCTGCACAAGCAGACGCTCGACCCGATCGTGGGTCACCCCGTCTACATGAAGTGCGAGCACCTGCAGCGCACCGGATCGTTCAAG
>JAGQUL010000176.1 GCA_020438525.1 Thermoleophilia bacterium
TAGAGCAGCGGAATCATAATCCGCGTGTCGGGGGTTCGAGTCCCTCCACCGCTACCTCGAACAACCCTGCATATCGCAGGGTTTTTCTGCGTCTTGGGGAAGCACCTCGCGTCGCCATCCCCCCGGTTATCCCCCCGGTGCGAAACACGACGAACTGGGAATCCTTGCGACGATGTCGCTCTTCCGCGTGTTCCGAAAGCAGCTCCCGACGCCTTCGACGCGCCGAGATGTCCGACTCTTCGCGAAGGCTTTCCCGTCGAAGCTGGAGGGCGAGGTTCGACGCGCTGCGGCTGCGATGCCGCCAGCCAGGTTCGAGATCTACTCCGGCGTCTCGTCGTACACACTCGATGGCGTCGTGCGGACGGCGCCGCGCCGCATCTACAACCCGGAGCCGAAGCCAGCGCTCGTTCAGCAGCTCGGCAAGACCGAGCAGCTGGTGCTGCACTGCCTCTACACCCGTCACCGGGTCTGTCCGAAAGTCTGTGGAAGTAGCATGACCTGATCCCGGAGATCGCCACGCGGCGAGGTGCGAGCGATGTTCGCGTGTTCGGATCGATCGCGCGACGCGACTCCAACGACGCCAGCGATATCGACATCGCCGACGAGGCCTCGCTCCGCGATGAACTCTCGGCGCAATCCTTATTTCGAGTAGCTCGACATATGACCCGGGCACGGACCGCCTTGTTTCGAGTTCACCGAAATACCGCACCGGCGCTTGAATAGCTGGCCGCATTGTTCAAGCAAGTCCAGAAATACTTGAATACCGCGTGGTAGGAAGCACCCTGGATGCGTATTCGCGGCGCTCGCGGAGATCCCATCTGGTCGCCTGGCGACTTCGCGCCCGGGCCGCACCCCGGTGCTCACCCGAACACGTCGCCGAGCACGATGCGCGCATCTGCGGGCACGTCGCCGCCCAGCGAGCGCCAGGCGGCCATGGCATCGTCGAGTCCGGGCGCGCCGCGCCGCGACGCATGCATGAGCATCGCGCCCGACGAGAACGACATGCCGACCTTGCCGGCGGTCTCGCCGGTCTCTGCGTGGCGGTACTCCGGGGTGCCCCAACGGTTGATCGCGGCGGACACGCGCGCATCGAGCGAGTCGACCGCCCGCAGCAGGGCCGCGCGAACGTCCGGGCTTCGACCCGGCTCGTCGGCGGCGCGCTGCAGCCCTCGCGCGACGAGCTCGTCCATGTGAGGCCAGGTTGCGCCGAGCCAGTAGCGCTGGGGATCGTAGAACCGATCGGTCTGCGCGGCCGACAGCACTCCGTGCTCGCCCGCGAGCGCTCCACCGTCGTCGACCAGCCGTGCCGCGCGCAGCAATGCCTGCTCGTCCATGCCGGGCGCCCAGGCGACCATCGGCTGGGCGATCGTCGTGTGGTCGACGAGCGCGGCGCCCGTTCGCATGTCGATCGCCGGGATCGTTCCGTCGGGCAGCATCCGCGCGGTGAGCGCCGAGCTCACCTTCGAGCTGATCTCCGCGGCCTCGTCGGCGACCTGCGTCATCCCCAGCCGACGCGCGACCGTGCCCACGTCGTGGGACGACGCCGCAAGCAGCGCGCCGACCATCGGATCGGCGAGCCGGAACGGCATCCTCGCTGCGAGCGTCGGATCGGACCAGCCGCCGCGTGCCACGCCGGCATCGGCCAGGCCGACCGCCCGCGCGTAGTACCACTCGTCCGGCCGCGATGCCGGATCGACGCCGTGCGACAGGTCGCGGCGCAGCGCCTGCACGCCGCTGCGAACCGGCATGTCGTCTGCACGCATGAGCGCGAGCACCTCGGGCGCGTTGTCGCGCCCGGTGGCCCAGCCGTGCAGCACCTCGACGTTGCCGTCGCCTGCTGGATTGCGCGCACGCAGCCACCAGCGATGGTGGTCATGGATGCGGTCGACGAGCTCGCGGATGATCGGCGTGTCTGCCTCCCCGCCTGCCTCGAACGCGCGGCGAAGCGCGATGCCGCTGATCGGCGGCTGCGAGATCCCGCTGATGCTTCGGCCGTCGCGCCCCACGAGCCCGCCCCACGCGTCGGGTCCGGGAAAGTACCTGGCGAGGTCGTCGGCGTTGTTCGTGAACGCGATGTGCGCGACGAGTCCCGAATCATGCTGCGCACCATGCAGCGTCGCCAGCTCGGCGAGCGCGCGCCGTGGCGCACCAGCCTCGGCGAACGCGTTCGCGACGAGCGCCGAATCCCAGTCCCAGACGAACGGGTAGAGGTGCTCGTTCGGTCGCGTCGCCATGCGCACGACGCGCTGCGCGCCCGTTCCGACCTCGTCGATGAACTGGTTGCGCACGAGCGTCTGCGCGGCTTCCACCAGCCGAGTCGTGTTGATGCCTGCGACACCCATCGAGTCGTCACGTTCCCCCGAACGGTGCTCCCCGGATCCACTCGTGATCCCCTCCACTGGTTGTCGACGAAGCGGCCGGCTGCGTCTCACGCCGACGAGGGTCAGCTGCGAGACCGGTACTGGACCTGGTCCTGCAGGAGCGCTGTGCCGAGCGCGACGCCGCCAGCGGCAAGCACCGGCCAGCTGTGCCTGGCGAGGTACGAGCCGGGCCGAACACGCCCGGCGATCGAGCCGACGACCAGGCTCGCACCGAGCACGCCGAGCGCACCGCCCGTGGCGCCGAGCATGAGCCGACGCCCGGCGGCCATCCGGTACAGCGGCTCGTCGCGGAGCGCCGCACGAATCTCTTCGTCGGAGCGCACCGAGCCGTCTGCGTTCTGGCCAAGGTTCCAGCCGTACTCGAGCTGGCCGAGCTCCTTGGCGACCTCGGCCTGCGTGCGGTACGCCGACACTTCCCACTCGAGCTCACGGTCCGCGTAGCCGTCGAGCATCCCGGTGATCGGGTTGTGCAGGTGTGCGGCTGCGCCGGCGCCGTCGATCGCGCTGCCGGCGAGGTTCGCGAACCCACGCGTGATCACGCCGAAGCGATTCGGTGCGTCGAGCGCGTGCTGCGCCTCGTGCGCGACGGTGGTGGTGCCGTAGTCGATGCCTCGCAGCACGCTGCGCGGCAGGTTGAGCTCCTGTCGAGCCGGATTGAACGATGCGCCGGAGCCCGGGAATGCCCGGTTGTAGGCCGCGTCATCCCAGACGCGGACGATCTGCGGGTTCGCGCGCAGGTAGGCCGCGACGTCCTTGCCGTGCTCGGTCTCGTCGAGCACGGCCAGCATCGCGTCGAGCTGCTTCTGCTCGGCGGCGGTCGGCGGTGAGCCGCCACCCGTGAGGATCGGCGATGCGGCGCCGCTTGCTGCAGGCTCCGGCCAGAGGCGTCCGGGCCAGGTAGCTCCAAGCATCGTCATCGAGTCAGCTCCACGTTCGTCCCACCGCGCGCACGTGTCCGGCGTGCGCGCGCGTCTGTCGTCCTCCTGCTTGTCGGGTCGAGGAACGGGGTCGTTGCGCTCGCCGGTGCATCCAGCGCCCGCTGCCGCTGGAACGCCACACGACGCCCGGTCGAAGACCAGGGGGAGCGAGACGACGGGACGGGGCCCATGCGAATACTCGACGGTGGTGGATCCACCACGCCGGCGTTGCCTGATGCGCAGCGCATCCAGGTCTGCCTCGCCACCGACGGGCTGACGAGCACGGCCACGCCGATCGGCGATGTCGACGCCGCGCTCACGGACCCGCGGGTGACCGCGCCTGAGCGACGCGCGATTCGCAACGAGCTCGACGCGATCGCGCGCATCCGGGCGAGCGTTCCCGCGGGCTCGCCGATCGCAGTCGCGCTTGATTCGATCGACCGGATCGTGCTGCGCGCGCACAGCGGTCCGGCGGCGATCACCGACGGCGTGTCGATCCCCGAGCACAACCCGTTCGACGGCATGGACGGAGTACGCGCGACGAAGGAGCTGCTGCCGCTCGACGTGGCGCTGCACGAGACGACCCACCTCGTGCAGGAGGTGGTGTCGGGTGCTCCGATCGGATCGCGTGGCGCCGTGAGCATGCGCGGGTTCGACATGGGGACGAACTTCGATGCGAAGAGCGTGGCCGAAGGGCTTGCAGATGCACGGGCCGTGCTCGAGCTGCATGACTGGACGACCGGCTCGGGGTTCCTCGGCCGCGACGGATCGATCACCAGGATCCGCGACTACGCCGGTCCTGCGCACGCGACCGGCGTGCTCTCGACGACCCGCCGCACGTACGCGGAAGTCCGCCATCGTGATTCCGACCCGCACGTCGAGGGCGGTGCGGTGGTGCAGGCGTTCCGGCACATCGCGCTGGGCACGTCGTTCGCTTCCGCCCGGTCGGTGCTCGACGGCGTGCTCGCGGATCAGCAGTTCGCATCCTCGGACCAGGCCTGGTTCGCGCTCACGGACGCGCTGCGCGCACAGTCGACTCGCGCCCGTGACCGCGGCGACGAGCAGCTGGCGCGCGCCGTGGACGACGCAGTGGAGGCCGTCGGCCTTCCCGAGTGACCGGTCACGAGCCGCAAGGAGCCGTCGCGTTACGGCCGCTTGCCGGTGCAGCGAACAATGGTCAGAAGCGATCGGGCAGGAACTGGTAGAGCTCGCCGCCCCTGCCCAGCGCGCGGACCGATGAGGCGTCGATCTCGAGCAGCATCGCGCCACCCGTGGGACGGACCTCGTCCACGATTGCCCCGGTGAACCTTCCGTTCCGGGCGGCAGCGCGAAGCGCTGTGCCGTCGCACGCGCCCGTGACCAGCTCCACCGCCTCCGGGTGATCGTCGCGCTCACGACTCGCGACTCCGGCAAGCAGCGCGAGCAGCGCGGTCACATCGAGCGCCTGCACCTCGGCGTACGCCAGCCGCCCCGGCTGGCGCCCGGCGACCGCGTCGCGCTCCGGCACGTCACGCGCACCGCGCCACGCCCATCCATGCAGCACCCCGTCGCGCACGGCCACGAGCACCTCCGATGCACGCAGCTGCGACCACGCTCGCCCGCCGAGCCGAGACGCCGCACCGGGTAGCGCTGCGGCGATGCGTTCGTACAGCGCTGCGATCGCATCGCGATCGGTGTCACGCATGCCGCGTACCTCGTGACGATCTGCCCACTCGGATCGGATCGACTCCATCAGCACGCGCACCCATCGCTCGTCGCCGCAGCTGCGGTAGCCGAAGCGGTCGTAGAAGTCATCGATGCCGTAGAGCAGCGAGGCGCCGTACCCGAGCGCGCGCATCCGCTCGATCGCGAGCTCCATCAGCTGCGACGCCAGCCCCCGGCGACGATGCGACGGGCGCGTCTCGACGTTCCCGATGCCACCGACCCGCACCAGACCCCCGGCCCCGTCGTGCAGCTCGAGCGGATCGATCGTGAGCGCACAGGCATCGACTCGCGAGCCGGAACCGTCGTCGTCCACGAGCGCGAGGCGCATGCGACCGAACGGCTCGGAGCGCTCGACGAGCTCGAGCTCGGCGACCCGATCGGTCACGCGGCGGCCTGCTGGCGGTCCCAGGACCGGTAGGAGTGGAGCAGCCCGGTGAATCGGCGCACGAGCTTCGGGTCGCCGTCGATCTTCACCTTGCGCTCGATCGTTGCGCGCAGGATCCGCGCCATCAGCAGGTCCTCGTCGCGCCAGACGTTGAGCGGCAGCCAGGCCTCGGTGCCGTGCACGTCGATCAGCTGCAGCAGCAGCTGGTGCTTCTTGCCGCGTCGTTCGCTGGCGGTGCGTGCATAGACGTACACCGAATCGAGCTCGCGCAGGTCGATCGATCGTGCCCGCGAGACGGTCCGGACCTTGAACACGCCGCGCTTCACCTCGGCCCACGTCAGCACGTACCAGGCGATCGATCCGAGCGCGACGAGCGCCGCCACCCCGAACACGATCCACGGCATGTACGGGAACTGGCTGCTCAGGAACTTCCATGCCGGCTCGTACGCGTACACGAGCAGCATCGCAGCCACGCTGACGCACGCCGCGAGGATGAGGAACGTCGGCATCGCCGACAGTCGATATCGGGTTCGTAGGTGCATGTGTGGGCGTGGCCCTGCCAGGTTCCGGGGGGCGTCGGGCAGGTTCGACGACAGGCGAAGCATCGGACGACCAGCCTCCGTACTTGAGCCTCAAAACGTCGATTCCTCGGGGAGTGGACGCTCACCGGAGTTTCGCATCGCAAAGTCGGAAACCGACCCCCAGCATGCGAAACCCCCAGCGCGGTGCGGACCTGGGTGGACGGTCCCCACCGAGCCGGCCCCGTGGCCGCGCGCGGCCAGCGCTGCCCGTCCTGCCGCGGCCGCGGCACGGGAGCGTTCGACGATCCGGTGATGCAGGTTGGTCGGCACATCCACGCCACGCACCGGGCGCTCGACGCATCCGACGATGCGCGTCGGCGACGACTGGTGCATGCGCCGCCGCTCGTGCGCGGCGGCGGCGAGGCCGACGGCGAGGACGAGAACCCCGAACGACATGGCGAGGGCGTCGACGCCGAGCATCCCCCGCGCCCGCTCGGGATCGCCAGCGGCGCGGCCTGGGAGCCGCGCAACCCGACGCGCTCCTTCGTGGGGCACACATTGACGTTCCGGGCGCTGGAGGCGCTCGAGGCCGCGCCGTGGCTGCAGGACATCGCGGTCAAGGCACTCAGCCTCGTCGCGCCGCTGGTAGTGCACGACAAGGTCGAGACGCCGCCCGACGTGCCCGACGAGCCGGGCGCATGGAAGTTCGCGGCGCTCGGGGACTACGGCGCCGGCACGAAGCACCTCGCCAAGGTCGGCGCGAACCTCGCTCGCTCCGGCGCGGAGCTGGTGATCACAGCCGGCGACAACACGTACCCGACCGGTCGCTGGCAGGACTACCAGAAGAACTGGGAGCCGGTGATGGGCTCGATCGCGCGGTCGACGCGCTTCATGCCCGCGCTCGGCAACCACGACATGTACAAGGACGACCTGCGTCCGTACTTCGGCTACTTCCCGCACCTCAAGGGCAATGCGTACTACACGTTCACCGAGAAGAACGCCCAGTTCTACGCGCTCGACGGCGACCAGGACATCCGCCCGGGCAGCGCCCAGTACCGCTGGCTCGAGCAGGAGCTGAAGAAGTCGAAGCAGCCGTGGAAGGTGCTGTACCTGCACTACCCCATGTTCGGGTCGAGCGGCGAAGGCAACGAGATCAGCCGCGCGGTGCAGCCGCTCGCCGAGAAGTACGGCGTGCAGCTGGTGATCGCCGGTCACGAGCACAACTACCTGCGCGCGAAGCCGATCGGCGGCGTGACGCACCTGCTCACCGGCGGCGGTGGGCAGCGGGTGTACCCGTTCATGTCGAAGATGCCCGAGCACCTCGCGATGCGAGCGGCGAAGTACCACCACCTCGAGCTCACGGTCGGGGAGACGAAGCTGGTGGCGCGGGCGATCGACGAGGACGGCAACCGGATCGACACGGTCGAGATCCCCGTGGATGCGGTGGCGCAGGCGCATCGTGGCGCCGCCCTGCTCGGCTGATTGGATTCCCGCCCGCGCGGGCAGGAGCGCGACGACCCTTTTCCTCTTCCAAGGAGCGTGTTCGTCGTGTCAGCCGGAGGCTTCATCGCAATCGTCATCGCGATCATCGTCGCGATCATGATCCTTCGCACCGTTCGGATGGTGAGCCAGGCCCAGGTGCAGGTCGTGGAGCGGCTCGGCAAGTACGCCCGCACGCTCGAGCCGGGCCTGCACATCCTCGTGCCGGTGATCGACAACGTGAAGGCGACGATCGACATGCGCGAGCAGGTCGTGAGCTTCCCGCCGCAGCCGGTGATCACCCGCGACAACGTGACGATGTCGATCGACTCGGTGCTCTACTACACCGTGACCGATCCGGTCCGTGCGACCTATCAGGTGGCGCAGCTGATCGCCGCCGTGGAGCAGCTCACCATCACCACGCTGCGCAACGTGATCGGCTCGCTCACCCTCGACGAGGCGCTCACGAGCCGCGACAAGATCAACGCCGACCTGCGGATCGTGCTCGACGAGGCGA
>JAGQUL010000020.1 GCA_020438525.1 Thermoleophilia bacterium
CTCGTCGGGCCGGGCACCCTGTTCATGGCGCGCGAGGGCTGGTGGGTGGACTCCCACGACTTCCTGCAGGACGCGATCGACGCCGGAGCGTCGGCGCTCGTCGTCACGCGCCCCGAGGCCGTGCCCGACGGATGTCCGGTGCCGGTGTGGCGCTCGTACCACGAGGATCGCGACCTGGGCCTGATGGCCGACCGGTTCTTCGACGCGCCCACCGAGAAGCTGCGGGTGATCGGAGTAACCGGCACCAACGGCAAGACGTCGGTGACGTGGACCATCGCGCACATGCTGCGCGAGCTGGGCGAGCGGCCGGCGTTGATGGGTACAGTGACGTATCAGTTCGAGCATCGTACGATCGTTGCTCGCAACACGACGCCCGACGGCCTGACGATTCATCGCTTCGCTCGCGAGGTGCTGGACGCAGGTGCGACGGCGCTGGTGATGGAGGTGTCGTCGCACGGCATCGAGCTCGAGCGGATCGCCGGTGTGGCGTTTGACGACGTCGCGTTCACGAACCTGACGCGCGATCATCTGGACTTTCACAAGACCTTCGAAGCGTACCGCGGGGCGAAGCGCCGCCTGTTCACCTCGGTACTTGCCGCGTCCTCTGCGCGCGGAGCGACCTGCCACGCCGTGTCGATGGTCGACGACGAGGAAGGTCGCCAGATGCTGGATGCTTCCTACGAAGGTGCGACGAAAGTACCGGTATCTGTGCATGGTGGGGCCGTCGAGCACGGAGTGTCGGTCGACATCGTCGAGCGACATGGCGTCGACGCTACGACGATCGTCTGCGCAGGACGGCACGTGCGCCTGCCGGTGTTCGGCGACCACAATGTCGCCAACACCGCGCTGGCCGCCGCCGTCGTCGCCTGTGACGATCGCTTCGATGTCCATGCAGCGCTCGAATCCATGCGCTCCTTTCCGGGGGTGCCCGGACGCGCCGAGCGAGTCGCGGCGACCCGCGAAGACGAGCCGGTCGTCCTGGTCGACTACGCCCACTCCGACGACGCCGTCGAGCGCATCGGCGCCGCCGTCGCTGCGACCGGACTCGCGCCGATCATCGTGCTCGGCTGCGGTGGAGATCGCGACGCGACCAAGCGCCGGCCCATGGCCGATGCCGCGCTCGCGCACGCGGCGCACTGCGTGTTCACCAGCGACAATCCGCGGTCGGAGGCGCCCGAGGCCATCGTCGACGCCATGACCGACGGCCTGTCCGACGAGCAGCTCGCGCGCGTCGATGTCGTCGTCGATCGCAGCGCGGCCATCGAGCGCGCCATCGCGTTGTCCGAAGGGCGCCCGGTGCTCCTGCTCGGCAAGGGACACGAGACCTACCAGGAGCTTGGCGGCCGCCGGTTCCATCTGGACGACCGTGAGGAGGCGCGCCGCGCGCTCGTCGCACGGCGCCTCGGACGCACGTCTGCCGACGTGCCGCTGCTGGCGGGCTGGTCGGAGGAGCGGCTGGCGACGGCGATGAAGGGCCGGGTCGTGCGGGACACCCGTCGGTGCTTCCACGGCCTGTCGACCGACACCCGCGCCCTCTTCGACGGCGCCGTCTTCGTCGCGCTCCGAGGCGAGCGCTTCGACGGCCACGCCTTCCTCGCCGATGCGGTACGCGCCGGCGCCGTGGCACTCGTCGTTGACGCCGCCGCCACCATCGATGGCCTGGATGCCACGGTCATCGTCGTCGACGACACCACCGCGGCGCTCGGCCACATGGCGTCGGCCCTGCTCGTCGAGGCCCGTCGGCGACACGGCGGCCTCCGCACCGTCGGCATCACCGGCTCGAACGGCAAGACGACCACGAAGGAGCTGCTCGGCGCGCTCGTGCGCTCCCAGGGCGGCGACACGCTCGTGACCCCCGGCAACCTGAACAACCACATCGGTCTCCCGCTCACGGTGGCCGCGATCACGGCGAGCACCCGCGACGCCATCCTCGAGATGGGCGCCAACCGCCCAGACGACATCCGGGAGCTCGCTGACATGGCGCGCCCCGATGTGTCGGTGATCACGTCCATCGGCCGTGCCCACATCGAGGGCCTTGGTGGCATGGATGGGGTACGGCAGACCAAGGGCGGCATCCTCGCGTTCGGTGCGCGCGTCGCGGTGCTGCCCCTGCACGAGGCGACATCGGCGCCCATCGCCGCGCAGCTCGCGTCCGGCACCGTCGTCGTGACCTTCGGCGGTCCCGGCGCCACCCTCGAGGTGGCCCGCCACGAGGACGATGGCGACGTCGTCCTCACCGGCCAGGGCCTGCTGGACGGCTGGCGCGCGGTCGTTCCGCTGTCGCTCCCGGGCGAGCACAACGCGCTGAATCTTGCGGCAGCGGTGCTCGCGTCCGTCGCGCGTTCCGGCGACGTCTCGGTCGAGCGCATGCCCGACGCTGCAATGCTGGCGGAGGCGCTCGCCGGTGTCGAGCTGCCCGGCGGTCGTCTACGTCGCCTGCACATCGCCGGCCGCACCGTGATCGACGACGCCTACAACGCCAACCCCGAGAGCATGCGTGCCGCGCTCGAGGAGCTCGCGGCCACGGCTGGCACGCGCCGCGTCGCGGTGCTCGGACGGATGGCGGAGCTCGGCGAGACCTCACCGCAGCTGCACGGCCAGGCGGGGGCGGCCGCGGGAACGCTGGAGGCGATCGACGAGCTGGTCGTCGTCGGCGACGGAATCGAAGCGCTTGCGCTGCTCGAGGGCTGGAGCAGCGCCCGGGGCGCCGGCGCGCGCTCGTACGAGGACGTGGACGTGGCGATCGCGGCGATCGGCGAGTGGTTCCGCAGCGGCGACACGGTGCTCGTGAAGGCGTCGAACTCGAGCGGGCTCGGCAGGCTTGCGGCCCGGCTCGTCGAACGTTTCGGGAGCGACGACGGGCCGGCAGGAGGTGACGAGGCATGACTCGCATGTTGCTCGCCGGCACGCTCGGCGCCCTGATCGTGATCGTGCTCGGCCCGCTGTTCATCCGGTGGGCGCGCCGCCGCGAGTTCGGGCAGGAGTTCCGCGAGGACGGCCCGCAGACCCACGCGGTGACGAAGAAGGGCACGCCCACGATGGGCGGGCTGCTGATCCTGTTCGGGTTCAGCGTGCCGTACTGGCTGGTGGGGCGCGAGCACACCGACTTCGGCCTGGTGGTGTGGATCACCACGATGCTCTGCGCGATGATGGGTTTCTGGGACGACGCGATGAAGGTCGTGAACCGGCGATCGCTCGGCATCAACGGCAAGACCAAGCTGCTGCTGATGGGCCTGATCACCGTGTTCCTGGGGTGGGCGAGCACCGAGCTGCTCAACGTGACCACGGTGCTCGAGGTGCCGTTCACGAGCAACAGCGCGGGGGCGAACGCGATCACGGTCGACCTGGGATGGGGCTGGTACGTGCTGCTGTTCTTCGTGCTGGCCGGCACGAGCAACTGCGTGAACCTGGCCGACGGGCTCGACGGGCTGGCGGCCACGACGGTGACGATCGCGCTGATGTCGTTCACGGCGATCGCATTCATCCTGTGGGACCGCGGACTGACCGGGATCTTCCCGCTCAGCATCGATCAGGACGGCGCGCTCGACATCGCGATCCTGTGCAGTGCGCTGGGTGGGTCGCTGATCGGGTTCCTGTGGTGGAACGCGTACCCGGCGAAGGTGTTCATGGGCGATACCGGGTCGCTGGCGCTCGGCGGGGCGCTGGCGGCGCTGGCGGTGGTGCTCAAGGTCGAGCTGCTGCTCGTGGTGATCGGCGGGATCTTCGTGGTCGAGGGCCTGAGCGTGATGCTGCAGACCACGGTGTTCAAGCTCTCGCGGCGCTTCACGGGCGAGCCCCGGCGCCTGTTCCTGATGGCGCCGATCCACCACCACTTCGAGCTCAAGGACTGGAGCGAGACGCAGATCATGGTGCGCTTCGCGATCGTGGCGTCGCTGTTTTCCGCCACCGGCTTCACCATCTGGTTCAGGACGCACTGAGCGGCGCGATGGCCGGGTGCCCTCCGGGCGGCTGCTCGCTCGCTGCACCTGATGCGTGCAGCTTCGTTCGCGCTGGGTGCGCGCGGCCCGGGTAACGAAATTGGGCGTATGGCCCAACTTCGTTACCTGGGCGTGTGGGCGGGAGGCGGTAGCAGGGATGGACCGGCGCGCGGCGAAGCGTAGTTGGACGGGCGTGGCATCCGGCTGCGTCGTCAGCATGGACGTGGTTCGATGGCGGGGAGTGCGACACGAGGCGGAGGACGAGGCCGGCGACGCCGGCGCGACGACTCCACGCACGTGACCGCCCCGAGCGCGCGGTCCACTGCGAAACGGTCGAAGGCGAAGGACGCCGCGGCCGTGGTGCCTGCAGCGGCGAAGCGGCCCGAGGCGATCACGCTGCCCAAGGCGAGCCCTGTCACGGCGGCGCTGGGTCGTCGTCGCCTCGTGGTGCTGATCGCGATCACGCTGTACGTGTTCGGCCTGGTGATGGTGGCGAGCGCATCGAGCGGCGAGCTGCTGCTGCAGGGCCTCGACCAGTGGCAGCTGCTCAAGCGCCAGGCGATCTTCGGGATCGCCGGGATGAGCGCGATGTGGTTCATGATGTCGATCCCGCTCGAGGTCGTTCGCCGGCTGGCGCGACCGGCGGTGTGGGCGTGCTTCGGGCTCGTGATGGTGGTGATGGTCCCGGGCGTGGGCCACTCCGCCAACGGTGCGACGCGCTGGATCGACCTGGGGATCTTCCAGCTGCAGCCGTCGGAGCCGCTCAAGCTTGCGGTGTGCGCGCTGCTTGCGGCGCACCTGGCACGCACGCCGGCGCCGGAGCACTGGCTCAACGATCTCGTCAAGTCGCCGGGCGGTGCCGCACTCGGACTGGCAGGGCTGCTCGTGGGGCTGCAGAGCGACCTGGGGTCGGGCCTGGTGGTGGGCGGCGTGACGCTCGTGCTGTACATGCTCGCCGGCACGCGCTGGAAGCTGCTCTGGCGCACGGTCGGGCCGGCCGTGGCGCTCGTCGTGTTCTCGATCGTGGCGGAGGACTACCGGCGCGAGCGCTTCCTGGCGTTCATCGACCCGTGGGCGAACCCGCAGAGCGGCGGCTACCAGCTCGTGCAGGCGCTGCTCGCGATCGGGTCGGGCGGCCCGTTCGGCGTGGGGCTCGGGCACAGCGTGCAGAAGATGACGTTCCTGCCCGAGGCGCACACCGACATGATCTTCGCCGTGATCGTGGAGGAGCTCGGGCTGCTTGGCGTGATCCTCGTGCTGGGCTCGTTCGGGGTGCTCGCGGCAATCGGCACGCGCATCGCGATGCGCGCACGAACCCGGTTCAGCGCGCTGCTCGCCGCCGGCATCACCGCGATGGTCGTGGGGCAGGCGTGCGTCAACGTGGCCGGCGTGACCGGCGTGATGCCGCTCACCGGCATTCCGCTGCCGCTCGTGAGCTACGGCGGGTCGTCGATCATCGTGACGCTCGCCGCGCTCGGCCTGCTCGCGAACATCGCGACCGAGCGACGCCCGTCGCGCGCGTTCGTGCTCGAGGAGGCAGCGGCCGCTCGCGGCGGCACGCGCGCATCGAAGGTCGCGGCGCCCGCCGCCGACGACTTCGACGACCTCGACGAAGACAGCGTCGACTGGGGCTGAGCCGGTCGCTGCCGCGCTCGACCGGGCCCGTGACCCGGTGGCCCAGTGCGCCGAGTGATCCGGATTGGGCGGTGGTGTTCGCGATGGAATCCGGATTGGTCGG
>JAGQUL010000177.1 GCA_020438525.1 Thermoleophilia bacterium
CGCAGCTCACCGTCGCGCAGCGCGATCCAGCGGCTGCGCAGCACCGGCAGCGCCGGGTAGGCGACCCGTCCGCGCGCAGCGATCAGCAGCAGCAGCACCAGCCCGCCGCCCGCGCCGATCAGCAGCGCGAGCACCGGCGGCACGGTCCGCGTCTGCACGAGCTGCAGCGCGAACCACGCGGTGCCCATGCCGGTGTCGGAGCGCGCCGCGACGGTGACCACCGCGAGCACCGGGCCGATGAAGCCCGCAGCCCACAGCAGCGTCGCGCGCGCGGGCGAGAACACCACGCGCCACGACGGGATGCACATCCATGCATGCAGCGCCGGGGCGATGAACAGCACCGCGTACGGGCTCACGCCGAGCGCGAGCACCGACACGAGCACCAGCCCCGAGAGCGTGACCACCAGCTCGGGCGTGTCCGGCCCGATCGCGCTGCTGCGCGACTCCAGTCGCTGGCGTCGCCAGTCCGGTCCGCGTGCGAGCAGCCATGCCACGACCACGAACACGGTCCAGACGACGAGCGCGAACACGCGCACGTCGTCGAGCGTCCCGGGATTGGGCGGCCGGTCGTCGCCGCCCGGCAGCAGCCCCACCGCCCCGAGCAGCCAGAGCATCCCGATCGCCGACACGCCCGCCAGCATCGCGCGCGCAGCGGTGCCGATCGCCGCCGGCAGGTTCCAGCCGCGGCGATGCCGCACGAGCATGTCCACCACCACGACCCAGACCGGGATCAGCAGCGACGCGATGAAGATCTTGAGCGCCCAGCCGCGGTACACGCGTCGATCGGTGGCGATCCACGTCTTGCCCGCGCTCTGCAGCTGGTCGACCTGCTCGAGCGTGCCGAGCAGGCGCTGCACCGACCGGATCCCGCCGCCGACCTGCTCGATGCCTGCCTTCGCATCGCCGCTCTCGCGCAGCTGGTCGTCGCCGGCCGTGACGGTCAGCGCGGGCAGGCCCCGCTGCAGCAGCTGGCCATGCTCGCGCAGCGTGACCGGCGCGGCGAGCCGTGCGACCTGTGCGGTCACCCCGCCGATCGACGGGTCGCCGCCCTCGGCGTCCACCGCACCCGTCGCCGCGCGAACGAGCCCGAGCGGCGGCGCGTGCGGTCCGCTCGGTGCTGCGTCGACGCGCAGCCGCTCGCCTGCGCCGAGTCGATCCATGCCGATGATCGCGACCACCGCGCCACGTGTCTCGAGCCGGTCCGCGAGCGCGCGAGCGCCGCCACCGTTGAGCGTCGCGCCGTCGGTGGACACGAACAGGTAGGTGCGTCGCAGGTCGCGCGTCGCGGCAAGCTCCTTTGCGAGCGACAGCAGCGCGACCTGGCCGGTGGCATCGCTGCCGCGCCCGTCCCGACCGCTGTCGCGATGCGCGTAGATCACCACGAGCTCGCGGGTGCGACCGGGCAGCGTCGCCTCCACGTTCACGAGCCCGACCGAGCTTCCGGTGGCGGGATCGATCGTGGTGGCCGGCCTCGTGCGTGCACGCAGGTCGAGCTCCTTGAATCGCTCGAGCATCCACTGTGCGGAATCGATCGACCCGGGCGATCCCGGCTGCCGATCGGGGAACAGCTTCTCGAACGCGGCGGCGTCGTCGAGCATCTTCGCGGCCTGCTCGTTCGCGAGCGTAGGCGGCAGCGCGCCCTGGACGGGCACGTCGGCACGGAAGCTCGTGACGAGCAGCACGAGCAGCGCCAGCACCGGCACGAGCATCGCTCGGCGGTACAGGCGCCACCCGACGAAATCGAGGGGACGGCGGCGACCCATGCAGCGACTCTACGCCTGCCGCGCCCGGTTCGCGTCGTCACGACGCGCCCGAACGGACCATCGCGGCCGCCCCTGCGGCCGCCCCCGACCACGTGTTTCACGCACGTACGCGCGGGAACCTGCTTGCATGACGGCCCACACCATCGCCCACGAATTGCACTCTATGCAACATGCAATAACGGTGGTACCGTCGAAGCGGAGCCCTCCCCATGATCCGATCCCGCCTCGAAACCCCCAGCATCCCCGTATTCGTCCTCGCCGCAGCCGTGGTCGCACTGCTCGCATTCGGTGCCACGCGCTGGATCACCGACGCAGGCAGCAACACGCTGCCGCCGCTCGCGATCGACGGCGACACCGCCGCCGCCCAGCCCGGCGCGCTCAACGCCAACGCGGTGATCAGCAAGCGAATCGATACCGTCGTCGCGATCGAATCCACGATCGGCAACGAGCCGATGCGCGGCAGCGGCGTGGTGGTCGGCACCGACGGCACGATCGTCACCGCCTCCCACGTCGTGAAGGACTACGAGCAGGCGCTCGACGCGACGATGATCGTCGTCTCCTTCCACTCGGGCGACGAGGTGCAGGCGCGGCTCGTCGCGATCGACCAGATCAACGACCTGGCGATCCTCAAGGTCGATCCGGCCGAGCTCGGCGGGCGGATCGTCGCAGCTCCGATGGCCGACTCCGACACGGTGCTCGTCGGCAGCGAGGTGCTCGCGATCGGCAACCCGCTCGGCTATCGCTGGACCTCCACCACCGGCATCGTGAGCGTCCCGCACGTGGTGCTCGGCTCGCGCATCAACGCCAACTCCAACATCTCCGACGCGATCCAGCACGACGCCGCGGTCAACACCGGCAACAGCGGCGGCCCGCTGTTCAACGCCCGCGGCGAGCTGATCGGCATCAACCAGCAGATCGCCACCCGCAACGGCGGCTCGGTCGGCCTGTCGTTCGCCGTCTCCAGCAACCTCGTGCGCCGCGCGGTCGAGCAGGCTCGCTCCGGCACCCGCAACATCGCCTATGCCTCGCTCGGCATCGAGGGCGACAACCAGACCGTCACGCTCACCCCGCAGCTCGCGAAGGCCGGCAACATCCCCGTCCAGCACGGCGCGATCGTGCAGAGCACCTCCGGTGCCGCGACCGCAGCGCAGATCTCCACCGGCCGCACGATCAGCTACCTCGGGCACACCGTCAACCTCGGCGACGTGATCGTCAAGCTCGCCGGTCGCGACGTGACGAGCACCGAGGACCTGAAGCGGATCGCCGGCCAGATCGCCCCCACCGGCCCCGTTCCGGTCGAGCTGGTGCGTGCCGGCAAGCACGTCCAGGTGACGATCCGCCCCACCGCCCGCACGATCTGAAGCGGCCGTCGCGCGACCCTTCGAGGCCCGCACGAATTGACTCCCTAGTCAGCAGCCGCCCCACTCGGTAGCATTTCCGAACCGCGTCGGCTCCCCGTCGCGGCCAGACAGCCCGGGTGGCCTACCCAGCCGCCTGCGCCGTTTCGACCCAGCCGCACGCGGGAAGCATGCGCGGTGGACCCCGGATCGGCGGGCATGGCGGCACTCGCTGCCTGCGCCGGTACAGGACGTGGAAGGTGTGAACGAGCAGTGTCCAGCGAGAAGGTGAGCCTCGAGATTCCGCCGAAGCCGCAGTTCGTGTCGCTCTGCCGACTCGCACTGACGGCGATCTGTCGCGAACACCGCTTCACCGACGACGACATCGCCGACCTGAAGCTCGCGATCACCGAGGCGTGCTCCAACTCGATCCGCCACGCCTACGACGAGACCGGTCTCGAGGAGACCGCCTCCAAGGTGTTCGTCACGTACGAGATGCAGGACGACCGGCTCGTCGTGGAGGTCAAGGACCACGGTCGCGGCTTCGAATACGAGGGCGCGAACACCGACGACCTGCCCGAGGGCGGGCTCGGCATCTCGATCATCCGCGCGGTCTGCGACGAGTTCGAGGTCAACTCGCTCGAGGGCGACCAGCCCGGCGCGACGCTGCGCCTGGTCAAGCGACGCACCGCCGCCGAGACCGCTGCCTAGACGTTGACGCCATCGAGCGCGCTGCTGGTCAACTCGCGGATGCTGCGGGTGACGCTCGCCGCTTCGAGTGGCAGTCCGGCGCCGGTTCGTACGGCGCGCAGCGCATCCTGCACGCCGTCGACGGCACTGACTACGATCGGATCCTGGACGGCTGCGAGCTGCTCCGCCGCGACCTGCTGAAACACGGACCGCAACCGGTCGGTCAGCCGTCCGCTTCCCACCGGGCTATGCATGATGTTGCCGATCATCAGGGGCGCGTCCGGACCAGCAACGGGCTGTGAGCGCACGCGCGAGACCGCGGTGTCGAGATCTCCGACCGCTCGGTTGGCTGCATGCAGCAGGGCCTCGGAACGCTCGGCATGCTGCAGGAAGCCGACGCCGAGCCGTGCCTGCAACGCGGCCTCCTCGCCGTGTGCGACGCGCTCTGCGTGCGTCGGCGTTCGCATGTCGCGCCTTCCGAACAGCAGGAACATCTTTCGGCCGGGAACCTGCGCTGCGGCCATCTGATCCGCGCTGCGCACGGACCGCTGCAGCGCGTCGAAGGCCATCGACAGGTTGTCCGCTGCCGCGGCGCTGATCATCGTCATCTCCGAACCCCCCGAAGTTCCCCGACTCACCTGGTTGTCGGTGGGTGCGCCCGATCCGTTGCAGGGCACGAACTCGACCGGATCGGCGACCTCGCGAATGAACCACCCGCGAGCGGGTAAGGGCCGGTCATGACACTCAACCAGCCCACCGCCACGGCGCTCCACCGCGTCGACTTCGGCCATCGCCCGCTCTCCGACTACCGCACGACGCTCGTGCCCGGCATGTACGAGGAGATCGTCGAGCTCGGTCGCGAGCTCAAGGGTGCGCGCGTGCTGCACCTGTCGGCCACCGCCTACGGCGGCGGAGTCGCCGAGATCATGTACACCCTGATGCCGCTCATGCAGGACGTCGGACTGCACCCGGAGTGGGCGATCATCCACGGCGAGGACGAGTTCTTCGACGTCACCAAGCTGTTCCACAACTCGCTGCAGGGCGACGAGCGCGCCCCCACCGACCAGCAGTGGGCGACGTGGGAGCACTACCAGCAGCTCAACGCGGAGCGCTTCGACCCCGACGACTACGACGTCGTGTTCGTGCACGACCCCCAGCCCGCCGGGCTCGCACGCCTGCACGCCGACGCCGCGACCAAGTGGGCGTGGCGCTGCCACATCGACCTGTCGACACCGAACCCGCAGATGCTGTCGCGGCTGCTGCCGTGGCTGGAGCCCTACGGCGTAGGGTTCTTCCACCGCCAGGAGTACGTGCCCGACGGCTACCCCGGCGAGGCGTGGATCGTGCCGCCGGCGATCGATCCGCTCAACCCGAAGAACATGGCGCTCGACCCCTACGACGCCGCCTACATCGTTCGCCAGTTCGGGCTCGACACCGACAAGCCGATCCTCTGCCAGGTCTCGCGCTTCGACCCGTGGAAGGACCCGCTCGGCGTGGTCGATGCATGGCGACTGGCACGCCAGGAGCATCCGGACCTGCAGCTCGCGCTCGTGGGATCGCTCGCCGCCGACGACCCCGAAGGCATGGAGTTCCTCGAGGCGACGAAGGCGCACATCGCCGGCGAGAGCGGCGCGTTCGTGCTCACCAACCTCGACGGGGTCGGCGCGGTCGAGGTGAACGCGTTCCAGGTCGCCGCCGACGTGGTGATGCAGAAGTCGACGAAGGAAGGGTTCGGGCTCACCGTCAGCGAGGCGCTGTGGAAGGGCCGACCGATGGTCGCCGGCAACGTCGGCGGGATCCGCTCGCAGATCAAGCACGGCCAGACCGGCTGGCTCGTCGACTCGGTCGACGAGGCCGCTCGCGCGACGATCGAGGCGCTCGCCGATCCGATGCGCGCCGCGGAGATGTCGCGTGCCGGCAAGGAGCACGTCCGCGCGGAGTTTCTCACCCCCCGCTACCTGCGCGACCACCTGCGCTGCTACCGACACCTGCTCAAGGCATGAGCGACGACGACCCGGCACGCTATCGACTGCTCGTGGCCTCCAACCGAGGGCCCGTCACGTTCCGGATCGCCGACGGCGGCGAGTTCGTTGCGCGCCGCGGCGGCGGCGGCCTCGTCACCGCGCTCGGCGGGCTCGCCCGCACCCACGACGTGACGTGGGTCAGCCACGCCATGGGCGAGGGCGACGTGGCGATGCGCGACAGCGTCGGCGGGCGCGCGTTCGAGGAGCACGCCCGCGGCGGCGGCAGCTACATGCTGCGGATCGTCGGCGACGTGGACCGCACCTACGAGCGCCACTACCTGGAGATCGCCAACCCGCTGCTGTGGTTCATCCAGCACCGCCTCTACGGATTCGGGTGGGACCCGACGATCGACCGCGCCGCCTACGGCGCATGGGAGTGCTACCAGCAGGTCAACGAGCGGCTTGCGGGCGCGCTCGCCGAGGAGCTCGACCGCAGCGACCCGGACGAGCCGCTCCCGTTCGTGATGATCCACGACTATCACCTGTTCCTCGTGCCGGGCCTGCTGCACGACATGCTGCGCCAGCGCAGCGAGCCGCTCGACCCGTTCGTGCAGTTCTTCCTGCACATCCCCTGGCCCGATCCCGGCGCGTGGCGAGCGCTGCCCCGGCGCTGGGCGAAGGACGTGTGCGAGAGCCTGCTGCACTGCGACGTGATCGGCTTCCAGACGCCCCGCGACGCAGAGAACTTCCTGCGCACCGTGCATCACTTCCTCGGCGCGAGCGTCGAGTTCCGCACCGGCACGATCACCTACATGGGGTCGGTCACCCGCGTGCGCACCTACCCGATCAGCGTGGCCGTGGACGAGTTCGAGGAGCACGCCGCGAACGCCACCGTCGAGCGGCTGCGCCAGCGGATCGCGGCGATGCGTCCGCAGACCGACGACGGCGACGGGCGACTGATCGTGCGCGTGGACCGGACCGATCCCTCGAAGAACATCGTGCGCGGGTTCCGTGCCTACGCGCTGCTGCTCGAGGAGCATCCGGAGCTGCACGGCAAGGTCTCGATGTTCTGCCAGCTCGACCCGTCACGGCAGGACATCACCGAGTACATCGACTACCTCGCACAGGTGAAGTCGGCGGCCACCGCGGTCAACCACCGCTTCTCCACGCCCACCTGGACGCCCCTGCACGTCAACCTCGACTCCAACTTCCAGGCCGGCGTCGCCGCCTATCGCGAGTACGACGTGCTGTTCGTGAACCCGGTCGCCGACGGGATGAACCTCGTCAGCAAGGAAGGCCCGCTCGTCAACGAGCGCGACGGCGTGGTGGTGTTGAGCGACCAGGCCGGATCCTTCAACGAGCTCGGGCCGTACGCCGTGTCGATCAACCCGTTCGACGTCGCGCAGCAGGCCGATGCGCTCCATCAGGCGCTCGAGATGCCGGCAGAGGAGCGCCGCACGCGCGGCGAGGCGATGCGTCGCCAGGTGGTGGAGAACGACGTGCGCGCATGGATGCAGCAGCAGCTCGACGACATCACCGAGCTGCGCGACCGCGGTTCGATGGTGACCCGGTGAGCCTGCTCGACGAGCCACTGGGCGACGACGACGCGACCGAACCCGGTTGGCAGCCGAGCCCCTGGTGGGCGTGGACCGCCGCGCTGCTCGTCGCCGGAGTGATCCTGCTCGCGTGGGCCGGCATGCAGCTCAGCTCGGGCACGCTCGGCACCAGCCTGCGTGCGCGCAGCTGCGACGGTGGCGTGCTCGCCGCGGTCGGGCTGCTCGCGCTCGGCGCGGCCTGCGTGCTCGCAGGGATGCTCTTCGCGCGGCTGCGCCACCCCGGCGCGCTGCTTGCATGGGATGCCAGCACGCTGCCATGGACGCTGCCGGTCCCCGTGCTGCTGCTCGCGTTCACGCTCCCCGGCGTGGCCGGCTGTCGCCTTGCCCGCTCGCTCGACGACCTGCCGCTGGTCGGCGACGCATTCGTCGGCGCGTCCGGGATCGTGCTCTGCGGCAGTGCTGCCGCGCTGCTGGCCGCGGCGCTGGTCGGCACGGCCGGCGTGAGCTGGCTCGCGCCGAACGGGATCGGTGCGGACGAGCCGCCGGGGATCGTCGAGCAGGCGATGCTCGACGCCGACGCGTTCCAGGCCGAGCGCGCCGGCGAGCGCTTCCACGGCGTCGACCCGCTGGAGTAGCTCCCGCGGGAGTGGCAGTACGATTCGACGAATCGGGTGTTCCGCGATCAGGTCGGGTCCGGCAATCCCCTCCGTCGGTACGACTATGACGATCACGGGCGGCTCGCGACCGTCACCGCGCTCGTCGCGACGAAGCAGCGCAAGCGTGGTGCTCGCGCTGGGATGAAGTACGACCAGAAGGTCTGGGACCGGTACCTGTTTGGCAACGACAAGCGTGGTCGGCGTGTGATGCTGCCCACGGCCCACGACACGCGAGAGCTGGTGTGCAAGCCGATCCAGCGCACGTTCCTGTACTACGGCAATGGTCGCACGATGCGTGCCACCACCAGCGGCGGGTCCCCGATTCCGGGCAATGTTGCCGGTCCTCGCGGTCAGCTCGTGCTCTCGGAGCAGTTCCAGGGCCTGGATCGGTCGAAGGACGTGCAGCAGAACGCGACGTTCGTGTCCTACTCGATGCTCAACCAGGTGCAGGCCTCCACGACTCGTGAGTACTCCTCCGGCGTCCGTGCTTGCACGAAGGGACCGCGTGCGCGCAACACGAAGTTCTCGGCCACGACGCTTTCCGCGATGCGTGGCTGTCCATATGGCTGGTTACGCGCGAAGGCGACGAAGGCGGAGAAGAAGCTGGCGCGTACGACGCAGCGTGGCACGCGGATCGTACTGGTGCTCGAGCATGCAGGATCGGTGTCGGGTGAGGTTGCGATGTATGACCCGCTTGGTCGGCAGTTTCAGTCGGTGCTCACGGTGGATGATGATCCGCGTGATGGGGCGCAGTCGATCTCGCATGTGGAGCGCAGGTATTTCACGGGTGAGGCGCAGGATCCGTTTTCGGAGGTAGCGCTAGGTGGTGATGGGGTGGGTACGCGATGGGTGCTGCGTGGACCGACGGGGCTGATCGGCGAGCTGCGCGATACCCAGACGCGGTATTCGGTCACCGACCAGCAAGGTTCCCCGCGCCTGTCGCTGGACGGCTCCAGCAACTCGTTGCTGAAAGCGACCTATGACTACGACACGTTCGGCTCAGCCTACGAGCGTGACAACGAGCTCAGCCTCGCATCCGGCACCGCCGACGAGTTCGAGCAGGCCGCCTACGGCTACACCGGCATGCGCCAGCGCGACAGCGCAGCCACCACCAACCACCACGCCCGCGACTACAACGCCGACCTACGATCCTGGCTCCAGACCGACCAGTACATGGATCCATGGAGTGATGTTGGAATGCCCCGGGTTGAGTGGACACGCTTGATCAGCCTTTCTCGATAGATCGGGGATGGCGGAAATGGCGGTGATCCATGTCGCGAATTCGGTACTCCGACGAGTTTCGGGCCGAGGCGGTCCAGCTCGTTCTGCAAGGCCGTACGTACCAGTCGGTCGCGGACGCGCTCGGCTGCTCGATCTACTCACTCAGGACCTGGGTGCAGAAGGCCCAGGCGGCGAGTGATCCTGATGTGGTGACGCCTGCGGAGCGGGCGGAGATTCGTGAGCTGAAAGCGCAGCTTGCGCAGGTGCGGATGGAGCGTGACTTGCTAAAAAAAGCGTGCGCCGTCTTCGCGCAGGACACAAAGCGGCCGCTCATCTAGCGTTCGAGCTGATCCGCGAGGAGACGGCGTTCTGCAAGGCCCTGACCGTGCGGCTGGCGTGCCAGACGCTCGATGTGTCGAGGGCCGGCTACTACGCCTGGCGCGAGCGAGCGCCGAGCAAGCGCAGCGTCTATGACGCTGCGTTGAAGAAGCGGATCCGCTTCTTCTTCGATCGTTCCGACGGCACCTATGGCGCGCGCCGGATCCACTTTGACCTGCTCGACGACGGGCACCAGATCGGGCGGTGCCGCGTCGAGAGGCTGATGCGGGAGATGAACGTGCAAGGACACCAAAAGCGCCTCAGAAGGCGTGTCAGGCAACTCCACGATGAAGGGCTGCACGCGATGGATCTCGTGCAGCGCGAGTGGCACCCGACGGGCCGGGACCAAATCTGGGTGGCTGACATCACCCAGATCCCGACCTGGGAGGGCCCGCTGTACCTCGCTGCGGTACTCGACGTGTTCTCCAGACGGATCGTGGGCTGGGCGATGGCAGACCACATGCGCGCCGAGCTCGTGATCGGCGCGTTCGAGATGGCACTGGCCGCACGGCGACCAGCGCCGGGGCTGATTCATCACTCAGACCACGGATCGCAATACACCAGCTACGCCTTCGGCAAGACGCTCCGAACCGCGGGCGTGCTGCCGAGCATGGGACGCGTCAGAACGTGCTTCGACAACGCCGTCGCCGAGTCGTTCTTCGCGACGCTGAAGAAGGACCGGACGAACCGCCGATCGTGGCGGAATCGGCACGAGCTACGCAGCCAGGTTTTCGACTACGTCGAGGGGTGGTACAACACCCACCGCCGGCACTCGAGCCTCGGGAATATCAGCCCGGCGGAATTCGAGAGACGACACGCGAGTTAACAACCAACCGCGTGTCCACCCAACCCGGGGCATTCCAGAGAGAGACGCGGCCTAATCAACCGTGTCAACGAACTTCAGGGAGGTCCAAAGGTCGACTGGATATCTCTGTGTACGTAACTGTTTCGACTTTGCTAGCACGGTCAGTGCGCAACGTCAGGGCAGACACGTTCTCGGTGCTCGCGAATATCGGGGCGGAAGCTACTTTCACACGATAGACGATGCCCAGGCTGTACTAGACGCCGTGCATAACGGGCAAGCGACCGTCCTAGGAAATAAGCCGAACGGCAATCTCGTGGTCCGGTACGATGGAGTTACAGGGTACAACGTGAATCTGAGTGCGGGTTACCCCAGCCAGGCTACCAACGTGTTTTTCATCAAAGGGACCTCGTCGACGAGTGTCGTTCCATACAACCCGGCTTGGAAGGGCTGACGGTGTTTCCTAGTCCAGAGGATATTTCGTCGACGCCAGAATGGAACAACTACGTGGTTGCCCAGACCGTACAGGCGTGTCTGGGGCTTATCCCGTCGGGTACGCATGCACTGGGTGTGAGCATCGACGGCCCGGCCGTCAACTTAATCCTTCAGATTCGCGAATGGTGCGAGGAGGCGGCCGCAGACTGGGCGGACATTGTCGAGCAACTCCAAGACCTGCTCGGGCCGGAAGTTGCCGTATCATCTACGGTCGAGACGCGGGATGCGCCGCGGCTGGGAAGCCCCGATCCCAACACGAGATGGGTGTATCGCGTCAACGACTAGCTGCAGTGCCTGCACACACCTTGTTGACGGCTATGAGGGATAAGGCCGCTCGTTGCCAAGCGGGAACGCCAGCGTCCGCCGTTTTGGCTCGAGGAACTGTCCCCCGCGTATACAGTTACGCCTCACTTGCCCAACTCAGTCGGTATGGTCTGCGCGCGCTGGGTCCCGTGATCGACTCCAGCAGTGGCACGGCATACGCGTGGTCGGGAATGCTTGTACATTCCGTGGTGATTGCGCTGTTCGAGGTACAGATCGATGTCTGAAAACGCTGCGCCGAACGCGAGGTAGGTGACGCCGCGACAGATCCCCTTCCCTCCTGCTGCACAGGCCTGACTCAAACTCTCAGACGCGTTGTTCGTCCAACGATTGATCCGAGTGTCGCGTGCGAAGGGATCGCTCGACCCGTTCGCCAACTCGTCCACCGCATCGCCAGTGATTGCCACACGGCATCCCGCATCCGTGCCAGCGGTAACGCACCCATACGGGATCTGATGCCCTCGCACGCCGAGGTCCGTGTCAACGAACGCCAAGCTGGCAATCCGAACCGGCTTGGTGGATATGACTGTGCTCGCCGCCACTGTGTGGTCATTCGGGTTCGAGACGTAGTTCGAATTGCCGCCTGTCGCCGCGATCACGCGGTGATCATTCGCCTCCATCTGCGAGCCAGACGCCTGCGACTGCCCCTTCGGGCACCGCTCGCTTCCCGCATGCTTCTTGCAGTAGTTGTTGATCGCGTCCGCGCACTCGCTCCCGCCGACGGTTCCCGTCCCCGACGAGCAGCTGTGCCCGTTCGTGTCCACGAACGAGATCGGGTTGTTCAGCACATAGCCGTGGCGATCCCTCGAGTCAGCTGACAAGGACAGCCCCACATCACTCCATGGATCCATGTACTGGTCGGTCTGGAGCCAGGACGGTCGGGGGGTGGATGAAGTCGTCAGCTTGTATTCCGACGTCCGGTCGCTTGTCCCGCGTCAAAGCCATCGCGGGCCGGGAGTATGCCGGCACGGCTTGCGTGTGGACACGCCAGAATCGCTACACCGACGACCAACCGATGCCGCTCGCCTGTGCGGCGCTCTCCAAGGTGCTCGCACGCGTCAGCGGCCACGCCGGCATCGACCGCGTTTCACCCCACCTGCTCCGCGCCACCGGAGCCAGCCTCGCCGTCGCGGCTGGCGTACCCGAGCACATTGCAGCACGACAGCTCGGACACGCACGGGTCGACACGACGAGGCGGCACTACCTATGCCTCCCGGTCGTCGAACCGCTCAGGGCTATCGGGGCCGTGTTCGAGTGACGGATCGGTGATCCAGATACCTTCTTCCGGCTCGTTGCAGCTGAAAATGATCGTCACGTCGCTATTGCCATCATTGAGGTACTGATGGCCGGATCGCCCCTCTGC
Organism: Thermoleophilia bacterium; assembly: GCA_020438525.1. Next base: position 12,547 of record JAGQUL010000177.1, read on the forward strand.
GAATGGCAGGACAAGTAGCGAGACGTGTTCCCATCCACCGTTTGAACATGCCCACCAGAATGCTGCTCGGTGCTTGAGTTTGCCGATCGAGCACGAGTCCTGATCACGGACATAGAGCGTCAGCGATTCTGCGCCTACTGGTCGAACGCCGGGCAGGCTTTCGACCTCGAAACCATCATGACCATTCCGAACAGCATCGATCGCATCCAGCAATGCGAACGCGCCGCGAGCGTCTAGCGCCTTGATTAGCAATGTCGGTCCGTCGACGCCGTCGTAGAAGTCGATCCATGTATTGGCCGGTTCTTGGGTCACTTGGGGATCTCCCCGCCATCGAGCGTCCGATTCTGCCATGGACTGTTCCAGACGTTCCACGGATTGTAGTCCCAATGCGGCTCATGTCGAGCGTCGGAGTGCATACGCCACTCACCGCCTGCCGGGTCTCTCCATCGGAGGTCCGTTGTTCCTTCTCGGGTGCCGTAGTCTCGCGTCCAAGTTGCGGGGTCGTGGCCGGGTGGAACGAGGTCGTCGACCGCGCTACGCTCGACGTTCTTGACGGTACCTCTTGCCACATCCTTGGAGAGTGTCTTTGATGCCGTTCCTGCGCCGAATCCAAACGGCGGAATCAGTGCCATCGGGATTGCGCCATAGGCATCGCTGCACGCTTTGCCGCCGAGTGGTCCGTTACCGTAGGAGCGCATGAGTTTGCAGCGGTCAGATGCGAACAGCGTTTCTTCACGCGCTTCGCTGTAGCCTTGTCCGCCTGGAACCAGTGCCGCGCCGACGCCATCCAAGAACGATGCGAGTTGCGCAGCCTTTCCGTACGTCGGTTCGTAGACCGTGACCGTCGGGGTCGGTCGGTTCGTTGTCACACCGTTCGTCCATGTCGGGTCGCCCTTCACCGCACCGGGAGCCGGTACCGGGGTGTAGTCGCTTCCCTTTACCGGGTTGGAGGGTCCGTGGCCTGCACAGCGCCCATCGGAGTGATGCTTCTCGCAATAGTCGTTCATCGCGTCCGCGCAGGCGCCCTCGGTGCCCGATTCCACCGACCCAGACGAGCAGCTATGGCCGGTCGTATCGACGTACGAGACCGGATTGCTCATCGCATACCCATGCCGATCCCGCGTCGACGGATCCAGGCTCAGCGCGACATCGCTCCATGGATCCATGTACTGGTCGGTCTGGAGCCAAGAGCGGGCGCGCCACGCTCGATAGGCTGCGCGGGATGGGCACGATACGGACGCTTGCCAGCCTCGTGAAGTTCGAACACACGGTGTTCGCGCTGCCGTTTGCGTACGCCGGGATGGCGCTGGGCGCGGACGCGGCGGGCGTCGACCTGTCCGTGTCACTAGTGGTCTGGATCACGATCGCGATGGTGGGCGCGCGCACGCTCGCGATGGGCCTCAACCGCGTGATCGACCGGGAGATCGACGCGCGCAATCCGCGCACCGCGGTGCGCGAGATCCCGAGCGGGAAGGTGAGCCCGGCGCAGGTGTGGCTGCTGTGCGCCGTGTCGCTCGCGCTGCTCGTGCTCGCGACGTTCCAGCTCGATCCGATCACGCGGGTGCTGTGGCCGATCCCGGTCGCGCTGTTTCTGCTGTATCCGTACACGAAGCGCTTCACGTGGCTGTGCCACGCGGTGCTCGGCCTGTCGATCGGGCTGGCGCCGCTCGGCGCGTGGCTCGCGGTGGGCGGGCCGGGCAGCGAGCTGGCACCGTACCTGCTGTGGATCGGAATCGCATGCTGGATCGGCGGGTTCGACGTGATCTACGCCACCGCCGACGTCGACTTTGATCGCGCAAACCAGATCCAGTCGCTGCCCGCGCGCTTCGGCGTCGCCCGCGCGCTCGTGGTCGTGAAGCTCGCGCACGCAGTGACGATCGGGTGCTTCGCGCTCGCGGCCTGGCAGCTCGAGCTCGGACTCGCAGCGTGGATCGGGATCGGGATCGGCGCGGCGCTGCTCGTGTGGGAGAACTCGATCGTCTCGGCCGACGACCTCTCGCGCATCGACCACGCGTTCTTCACCGTCAACAGCTGGGTCGGCGTGGCGCTCGGCGGCGGGCTGGTGCTCGCCGCGCTCGCATGACGCTCGTCACGCCGCTCGCGGCGTGGAGCTGCGTGCGGCACCGGCCGCTCAGGCTGTTGCGCCGGCCGTCGCGTTGCGCCACGGGCTGATGCCCTGGTTGTCGAGCGCGCGCTCCACGACCGCCGCGACGATCCCGGTGATCGACGGTTCGGGGGCCTGCTGCAGCACCGTCAGCCGGTGCTCGAGCGCCGCGGCGGTGGTCGTCGGCCCGATCGTGACGCACGGCGGTAGCTGCGACGCGTCCGGAACCATCGCCACCGCGTTGGTCACCGTGGATGCCGAGCTGAACGTGACCACATCGGCGGCGAGCAGCGCATCGACCTGCTCCGCCGTGGCGGGCTGCACGACCGTGCGGTAGCAGCGCGCCAGCAGCACGTCCACGTCGATGCCGCGCAGGCCGTCGGGGAGGCGATCATCGCCACGCTCGGCGCGGAAGATCGCGCAGCGCGTGCCGAACAGCGGCAGCTGCACCAGCGTCTCGAGCAGCCCGTGCGCGGTGCGCGAGCCCTCGGGTGGCAGCACGTCGGCGCGCAGCCCGTGCGCGGCGAGCGCGTCGGCGGTGCCCGAGCCGACCACCGCGATCCGCTCCACCGATCCGAACACGCGCGCGTCGAGGCCGCGCTCGACGAGCCGTGCGAACACCCGATCCACGCCGTTACGGCTCGTGAACACGACGGTCTGCACCTCGTGCAGGCGGTCGACCACCGCATCGATCTCGGCCGGGTCGAGCGGCTCGATGCGGATCGCGGGCACCTCCACGACGCTCGCACCCAGGTCGGTGAGCTGCGTCACCAGCTCGCTCGACTGCGCCCGCGCTCGCGTGACCGCGATCCGCGTTCGAAACAGCGGTCGGCGCTCGAACCAGGCGAGGTGCTCGCGCAGCTCGACCACGTCGCCGACCACGATGATCGCCGGCGATGCCAGCCCCGCCTTCAGGACCAGTCCCTCGATCGTGGAGAGCGTGCCGGTCACGACCCGCTGCTCGCCGGTCGTGCCGCGCGACACCACCGCGCAGGGCTTGGACGGGATCATCCCGCTCGCCACCAGCTCGGCTGCGACGTGGCCGACCCGGCGCAGGCCCATCAGCAGCACGATCGTGCCGTCGCTGCGTGCCAGCCACTCGTAGTCGGGATCGCCCTGCCCGTCGCGGCCGGCGCTCGCGGTCACCACGGTCACGTGGCGTGACAGGTCGCGATGCGTGACCGGGATGCCTGCGGCGGCGCACGCCGCGAACGCGCTCGTCACGCCGGGCACGACCTCGAACGGCACCTTCGCGGCGCGGCAGCGCATCGCCTCCTCGCCGCCCCGCCCGAACAGGTAGGGGTCGCCGCCCTTCACGCGCACGACGCTGCGCCCGGCAAGCGCCTCCTCGACGAGCCGGTCGTTGATCTCGTCCTGCGGCATCGCGTGGTTGCCGGCGGTCTTGCCCACGTCGATGATCTCGGCGTCTGCACGCGCGAGCGTGCGCAGCTCCTTCGGGATCAGCCGGTCCACGAGCAGCACGTCGGCGCTCTCCACGAGCTCGCGGGTGCGACCGGTCACGAGCCCGAGGTCGCCCGGACCGGCGCCACACAGGTAGACGGTTCCACGACGCGCTGCGCTCATCCGGCAACCTCCACGAGCGGCGCACCGAGCTCGGCCGCCAGGTTGGGCGCGACCTGTCGCGCGGTCCACGCCGCAGCATCATCCACGTCGCGCGGCTCGCGAACGCTCACGAGCGTCGCGAGCTCCAGCCCGACCAGGTCCATCGTCACGATCGTGCCGGCGTGCTCGGGCGAGGGCGCCCAGAACGCGTGGAGCCGGCCGGGGCCCAGCTC
>JAGQUL010000178.1 GCA_020438525.1 Thermoleophilia bacterium
TTCCGCAACGAGCCGTTCCCATGGTGACCCGCATGCTCGCTTCCCTCTGCGACGGCCTGCGCCGGTTCCGCGCCCACGTCGGCGGCATCTCGGCGGTCGAGTTCGCCATGATCCTGCCGATCCTGGTCCTGCTCCTGTTCGCCGTGATCGAGTTCGGCATGGCGTTCTGGCAGTACCAGCAGGTCAGCGCCGCGGCCAGCGAGGGAGCACGCCGGGCATCGGTCAGCCGCACCTACGGCGACCGCGACCAGCGCGTGATCGACGCCGTCAAGGAGTCGTCTCCGTCCCTCGACGCCGACCAGCTCGACGTCGCCATCGACTCGACCTGGAACTCGGGTGACCCGGTCACGGTCACGGTCTCGTATCCCGAGGAGATCACGATCCTCGGAGTCACCTTCTTCTCCGACGACCTCACGATCAAGCGGACGATGCGGGTCGAGCAGTGACGCACCACGCCCGGCACGGAGAGCAGGGCCAGACGATCGTGGTGTTCGCGATCTTCCTGATCGTGCTGCTGTGCTTCGTCGGCGTGGTGATCGACGGCGGAATGTACTACGTCGAGCGTCGCGACATGCAGGGCACGGCGGATGCTGCGGCGCTCGCGGCGGTGCGCGAGCTTCCCGGCAGCGTCGGCCAGGCGAGCTCCCGCGCCGAGGAGTACGTCTCCACGCAGAACTCGACCTCGAACGGCGAGCTGACGTCGATCGACTTCAGCGACTCGAACCGGACCGTCACGGTGACGGTCGGCAAGACCGGCACGCAGAGCTTCGGCGGGATCATGGGTCTCGACGCCCCCGAGATCTCGGCAACGGCGACTGCTCGCGTGCAGATGATGGGACCGAGGAGCGGGATGCTTCCGCTGGCGTTCATGCGCGACACGTTCACCATCGGCGACAACTTCGAGATCAAGTTCGACGGAAACGCCACCGGAAACCGGGGCGCCGTCGCCCCGGAGATGGGCAACAGCTGTTCCGGCGCGAGCGGCGCGAACGATTTCCGCAACCTCATCAAGGGTTCCGCCAATGGCGGCGATGACGCGTGCGCTACCGAGATCGGTGGCACGATCCAGACCGAGCCGGGAAACATGTCCGGTCCGACTCGACAGGGCTTCGACGGCCGACTCAACGGCAACAGCCAGTCATTCGACGATGTGTTCGAGTTCGATGCCTCGACCGGTCTGTATTCGGTACTCGACCCGAACTCGCCCCGACTGGGCATCGTTCCGGTGATCGAGAACACGAACGGGACGAATACGTGGCCGAACGGTCGCAAGGACGTCGTGATCCTCGGATACATGCTCGTCTACATCGGCAAGGAAGACGCCTCCGGCTACCCTGCCTACACGAACAACGGCAAGAGCGTCTGGGTCACGCCCGTCCAGGCACTGCTCCCGGCCGACTTCCAGGTCGATGACTTCGTCGACTATGACTCCGGCCTGCCCTCCCCGGTCGTGTTCCGGCTGACCGACTGAGGCGCTGATTCCTTACAGGATCCTTTCGCAGGATCCGGGGCCGGCGGTGTCGTCGGGGGTGATGCTGCCTTTCGCTTCCGATTCCCGCGCGCGCATTCACGACGAGCACGGACAGGCGACCGTCGAGTTCGCGATGATCCTGCCGATCCTGTGCGTGCTGCTGTTCGCGGTCATCGAGTTCGGCATGGCGTTCTGGAACTACCAGCAGGTCAGCGCTGCCGCAAGCGAGGGCGCACGCCGCGCATCGGTCAGCCGGACCTATGGTGACCGCGAGCAGCGAGTCGTCGACGCAGTCAAGGACAACTCGCCGCAGCTCGATGCCGGCAACCTGACGGTCACCACGGCCACGACCTGGACGCCCGGCGATCCGGTGACGGTGACGGTGAAGTACCCCCAGGACATCACCGTGATGGGAGTCACGTTCTTCTCGAGCACGCTCGACGTGAGCCGAACGATGCGGGTCGAGCAATGACCGGCTCACCGCGCACCGAAGAGCACGGCCAGTCGGTCGTGGTGTTCGTGATCTTCCTCGTGGTCCTGCTCAGCTTCGTCGGCGTGGTAATCGACGGCGGCATGTACTACGTCGAGCGACGCGACATGCAGGGCACGGCCGACGCTGCGGCGCTCGCCGCGATCCGCGAGCTGCCGACCAGCACCGGGCAGGCCTACCTCCGTGCCCAGGAGTACGTCGACTCGAAGAACGCCAGCTCGCACGGAACACTGATCTCGGTCGAGTTCGACGACCACAACCGCATGGTCACGGTCACTGTGGGCAAGACCGGCTCACAGCACTTCGGCGGGATCATGGGTCTCGACGCCCCCGCGATCTCGGCAACCGCCACTGCCCGCGTGCAGATGATGGGCTCACGTCCCGGCATGCTTCCGCTCGCGTTCATGAAGGACAGCTACGTGATCGGCGAGAACACGGAGATCAAGTGGGACGACCCCGGCGGCGGCAATCGTGGCGCGATCGCTCCCGAGATGCAGCCGAACTGCTCTTCCGCGAGCGGCGCGAGCGACTTTCGCGACCTGATCAAGGGGTCCGCCTACGGTGGCGTCGATGCCTGTGCGACCCCGATCGCGGAGACGATCGACACCGAGACCGGCAACATGTCCGGCCCCACCAAGTCCGGATTCGACGGTCGCCTCGCCGGCAACAGCCAGTCATTCGACGACGTGTTCGCGATCGATCCCGTCACCGGGTTCCACACCATCGAGGACCCGGATTCGCCTCGCGTCGGGATCGTCCCGATCATCGAGAACCTGGACGGCTCGAACTCGTGGCCGAACGGCAAGAAGCTGATCCGGATCGTCGGCTACATGCTGGTCTACATCGGCAAGGAAGGCACCTCGGGCAGCCCTGCGTACACGAACAACGGCAAGAGCGTCTGGGTCACGCCGGTTCGACCGCTCCTGCCGCAGGACTTCACCGACGGCGAATTCGTCGACTACGACGCCGACCTGCCGTCCCCGGTCGTCTTCCGGCTCGTCGACTGATCCGAGCGGAAGTTCACAGAAGCTTGACGAAAGCTTCCGCACGCTTCGACGTCATCACCGGCAGGACCGCTTCTCGTCGGGGTCGGGCACTCAAGCCCGCCACCCCGACTGCCGATGCGCGTCCCGAGCACCGATCCTGTGCGCCTGCGCGCGCACCACACGCATCTTCAGGCAGGAGCCATGAACTACACCCTTCGCAACCTCGTCGTCGCAGCACTGCTGATGCTCCTCGGCATCGTCGCAGTGATCAGTTTCATCCGTGGCGAGCGCCAGGATCTCGCGCGCGGCAAGCAGGAGGTCCAGGTCTTCATCGCGGCCAAGGACATCCCCGCCGGTACCCCCGCCGACGAGCTCGAGTCGGGTGGCTTCCTCGACACGAAGGACGTGCTGCGCGAGGACGCCCCGCCGAACGCGGTCGGCAAGCTCAAGACGCTCGACGGCCTCGTCTCCAACGACCCGATCGTGAAGGGCGACTTCGTCACCTACACCGCATTCGACAAGACCGCGGGCCTCAAGCCGACGGCACAGATCAAGGGCAACGAGCGCCTCTTCACGGTGCCGATGAAGCCGTCGAGCAACGTGGCCGGCCTCGTGCGTGCGGGTGACCACGTCGACATCTTCGCCGGCCTCAACAGCGGCGCCGGCAACCAGGTGCTCGAGACCGTGGTGGCGCGCGACGTGGAGATCATCGAGACCCCCGAGACGCTCCAGCCGGACGGTGCCGAGGTGACCCCCGCGGCACCCGACGCCGAGGGCGACACCGTGCTCTACGTGCTCAAGGCAACCGATCGCGAGTGGCTGAACATCCAGTTCGCGCTCTCGAACTCCGACGACTACGGACTGCTGTTCGGCCTGCGGCCCGCCAGCGGCGACGCCGAGACGAAGCTGCCGCCGGTCTACGGCGCCTTCACCGAGCCGACCGACGCACCGATCAAGGCACAGCCGGGCCCCGACCCGTCCGTCCGCTGAACCCCGAAACGACGATCCACGAACGAGGAACACGCACCATGAGCGAACAGCCGATCCGGATCTTCATCTCGGGCGCCTGTGCCGGGCTGGCCGAGGCACGCGATGCACTGGCCAGCCACCGCGACATCGAGCTCGTCGGCACCGCGTCGGAGCCGTCCAAGGCAGGTTCCAAGCTCGCCTCGACCGGTGCTCAGGTCATCCTGCACGCGCTCCAGCGACCGGACACCGTGCCGGCCGAGGAGATCGCCAAGATCCGTGAGCACACCTCCGCGCCGATCATCCTGCTGGTGACGCGCTCCACGCCGTCGCTGCTCGACGAGGCCGTCGCGCTCGGGCTCAACGACGTGATGCTCCTGCCCCAGCTCACCGACAACCTCGTGTTCACGGTGAAGAAGGCGCACTCGATCGGCTCGATGTCGGGCACGGGCGGCGCCGGTCAGCGCCGCAGCGGCGACAGCTGTCGCGTGATCACGCTGTTCTCGCCGAAGGGCGGCGTCGGCAAGACCGTGCTCGCCACGAGCATGGGTGCGATGTACGCCAAGCGCCTCAAGAAGCGCACGCTGCTGATCGACCTCGACCTGCAGTTCGGTGACGCGGCGATCATGCTCGGAGCCGACCCGCGCTCGACGATCCTCGACCTGGTGATGAGCCACGGCGACCTCGACTCCGACAAGCTCGCCGGGTTCATCACGCACCACGAGAGCGGGCTGCACCTGTTGCCCGCTCCGCTGCGCCCGGAGGACGACGCGCTCGTCACCGATGATCGACTCGCGAGCGTGCTGACCGCCGCCAAGCAGGCGTACGACATCATCCTCATCGACACCGCGCCGAACTTCACCTCGACGGTACTGACCGCACTGGACCGGACCGACGAGCTGATGCTCGTCGGCAGCCTCGAGGCAACCTCCCTCAAGAGCGTGAAGGTGTGCCTGCAGACGCTCGAGATGCTCCACTACCCGCTCGAGAAGTGCCACGTCGTGCTCAACCGCGCCGACACCAAGGTCGGCCTGAAGAAGGACCAGGTCGAGAAGGCGCTCGGCAAGGCCGTCCGCTTCGGCATCCCGTCGAACAAGGCCGTGCCGACCGCCATCAACCGCGGCGTTCCCGTGGTGATGACCGATCCGAAGGCCGACGTCACCCGGGCGGTGCGGGACCTGTGCGTCGCGTTCAGTCCGGAGGCGACCGGCGACGTGGACGAGGCGCAGGCGACCGTGAAGCTGAGCCGCCGCGAGCGCAAGCGACTTGCCAACGAGACCCAGCGTGCGCAGCTGCGCGACGCCGAGCTCGCGGGCACCGAGCCGACCGAAGCCGCACCCGCCGCCCAGGCCTCCGGCGCCGAGCTCGAGTTCGAGTTCGGCGACGAGGCCGCTGCCTGACCAGACACGAAACGAGCGACCGCACATGTCACTGCACCGCCGACTCCAGTCACTGAACGTCGAGGCCCCGTCCCCGACACAGAGCGCGAACGCCCAGTCGCAGAGCGACGGCCGCGACGAGGTGAACGATCCGTTCGTCGAGCTCAAGACGAAGATCCACAAGCTCGTCATCCAGTCTGTCGGACCGGCGCTGTTTCGTTCCGAGCGAGCACAGGGTGGCGAGGCCGCGAGCCGCGAGGACCTCTCGCTCGCGGTGCACGATGCGGTCAACCAGATCATCGAGGACGACGCCACGCCGCTCACCCGGCAGGAGCGCAACCAGCTGATCCAGGAGATCACCGACGACATCCTCGGCTACGGACCGATCGACCCGTTCCTTCGCGACGACACCGTCAGCGAGGTCATGGTCAACAACCACAACACCGTCTACATCGAGCGCAAGGGCAAGCTGACGCTCACCAACGCGCGATTCGTCGACGAGCAGCACCTCGAGCGCATCATCGACAAGATCGTGTCGCAGATCGGTCGCCGCATCGACGAGTCGAGCCCGATGGTGGACGCGCGACTTCCCGACGGCAGCCGCGTGAATGCGATCATCCCGCCGCTCGCGGTCCGCGGCTCGGCACTGACGATCCGAAAGTTCAAGAAGGACCCGCTCAAGATGGAGGACCTGATCAAGTTCGGGACCCTCTCCCCCAAGGCGGCACAGTTCCTCGAGCTGTGCGTCAAGGGCGCGCTCAACATCGTGATCAGCGGCGGTACCGGCTCGGGCAAGACCACCACCCTCAACGTGCTGAGCGCCGCGATCCCCGCCGACGACCGGATCATCACGGTCGAGGACGCAGCGGAGGTCCAGCTCAAGCAGGAGCACGTGATCACCCTCGAGAGCCGCCCGGCAAACATCGAGGGCAAGGGCCAGATCTCGATCCGCGACCTGGTCCGCAACACGCTCCGCATGCGCCCCGACCGCATCGTGGTCGGCGAGTGTCGTGGCCCGGAAACGGTCGACATGCTCCAGGCGATGAACACCGGCCATGACGGCTCGATGACCACGATCCATGCGAACAACCCGCGCGAGGCGCTGAGCCGCGTCGAGACGCTCGTGCTCACCGCCGGCGTCGACCTGCCGCTACGCGCCATCCGCGAGCAGGCAGCGGGCGCGATCGACCTGATCGTCCAGGTCTCGCGCCTGGTCGACGGCTCGCGCCGGATCACGCACATCACCGAGGTCGGCAAGATGGAGGGCGATACGATCACCCTGCAGGACATCTTCATCGCCAAGCCCGACGAGGACGGGGCGGCCGCAGGCGCGACGTCGCGACTGCTCGGGCCGCTGCAGATGACCGGCATCAAGCCGATGTTCCTCGACAAGCTCGCGCAGAACGGCGTGACGATCCCCGTCTCGTTCTTCTCTGGCGAGGACGACCCGCGCGGCGCGCAGGGCGCGTTCGGAAGCTCCGGCATGCGGAGGAGCGCGTGAGTCGTTTCGCCTCCATCCGCTGGATCGCGCTTGCCGCGCTCTCGATCGCGACCGCCGCGTTCGTGGCCGTCGGTCCGGCGCTCGCTGCCGACGATTCGGCGACGGCGACCCGGACCAAGGCGAAAGACGTCTCGACGGGCAACGGCGTGTCGCTCACCGAGGTCGACGCGTCCGGGTTCCCGGTCGTTCGCGTCGCGTTCGGCGCGGACGAGGTCGACGGCGACACGCCGCCGCTCACCTACTTCGAGAACGGCGAGCCGCTCGGCGCCGGCGTGTCGCTCTACCGCGGCGAGATCGGCGAGTACGAGGACCCGCGCCCGACGCACGTGATGCTCGTGCTCGACACGTCGCTCAGCATGGGCTTCGGCACGCGCTTCGAGGATGCCGTGGCTGCGGCGAACAAGCTGATCGACCGCGCGCGCCCCGGAGACAAGATCGGGCTTGCGACGTTCGGCGGCGACGCGAAGGTCGTGGTCAAGCCGACCACGAAGCTCGAGAAGGTCCGGGCGGCGATGGCCGACCTGCAGCTTGCGGACCGCACCACGATGTTCGACGCGGTGTCTGCATCGGCCGGCGCGTTCGACAGGTCGGCGAAGGCCAACCGCGCGATGGTCCTGCTGAGCGACGGCAAGGACGTCGGCAGCGTCGAGACGCTCGACGAGGCCGCGGGCGAGGCGATCAAGGCACAGGCACCGATCTTCACGGTCGCGATTCGCGAGAACGCCGACGACCAGCCCCGCGACCTGGCCGAGCTCGGCAACGGTACCGGCGGCGAGCTGCGCACGGTGGTGGGCTCCGACGGCCTCGACGAGCTGTTCGCCGAGCTCGGTCGCCGCATCCTCCAGCCCTACTGGATCGAGTACCGCTCCTCCGCACCGCAGGGCCGCGAGCTGACCTTCGGAATCGGCGTCGGCCGCAAGGCCTCCACGCCCGACGCCACTCGCACGTTCCGAGCCGTGCCGACGGCCGCCGCGCTGAGCGCGGCGGACCTGCCGGAGGCGCATCCCAAGGATCCGATCATCCCGATCCCGGGCGGCATGCAGGGCGTGCTGATCGCGTCGATCCCGTTCGCGATCCTCATCTTCAGCTTCGTCTGGATGATGCTCGATCGCCGCACGACCCCGAACGTGCTCGCACGCATCGAGCGCTACACCGCGCTCGCGAGCGAGACCTCGGTGCGCCGCGAGGAGCCCGACGGCTCGATGTTCCGCACGCTCGCTGCGCCGTTCATGAAGATGAGCGACGCGTTCCTGGGTCGCAGCGCATTCTTCGACCGGATCAGCTTCCGCGCCGAGCAGGCCGCGATCGCGATCAAGCCGAGCGAGCTGTTCACCGCGATGCTCGCGTTCGGCGCGCTCGGCCTGCTGATCGGCCTCGCAGTCGGCAAGCTGTTCCTGGTGCCGATCCTCGGCGTCGTCATGTTCTACGCACCGAACTTCTGGCTGCGGATGAAGGCCCGCAAGCGACGAAACTCGTTCGACGACCAGCTGCCGGACGTGCTGCAGGGCATCTCGTCCTCGCTCAAGGCGGGCCACTCGTTCAACCAGGCGATCAACGCGATGATCAAGGACGCACCGAACCCCACCAGCGAGGAGTTCTCGCGGGTCATGACCGAGGCGCGTCTGGGAATGCCGATCGAGCAGGCGCTCCAGCACATGGCCGACCGGATGGGCAGCGAGGACTTCGACTTCGCCGTGACCACCGTGAACATCCAGCGAACGGTGGGCGGCTCGCTCGCCGACATCCTGCAGATGGTCGGCGACACGGTCCGCAACCGCCAGCAGTTCCGCAAGAAGGTCAAGGCACTCACGTCGATGGGCCAGATGAGCGCCTACGTGCTGCTCGGCATGCCCGTGTTCATCGCGCTCGCGCTCACCGTCATGAGCCCCGACTACATGGCCCCGCTGTACGGAACCACCACCGGCCACCTCATGATCGCGGCAGCGTGCTTCTCGATGGCACTCGGCTACTTCGCGTGCATGAAGGTCGTCAGCGTCAAGGTATAGGAGTCACAGGTGCTGCTGCTCATCATCGGCATGGTCGCGTTCGCAGGCGGGGTGTTCGTCGCGATGGAGAACGCCTCGGTCTCGCGCAAGCAGATCCAGGCCAACACCAAGCGAGCGAGCTCGTACGCGGTGATCCAGCCGGGCAACGAGGAGATGGCCAAGAGCGCCAACGAGCGACTCCTCGTGCCGTTCATGGAGCGCATGAGCGAGATCGCGGTGCGCATGAGCCCGGCCGGCAAGCGCATGGAGCTGCAGCGCAAGCTGCGCAACGCCGGTACCGCGGTGAAGCCGCAGTCGCTGCTCGCGTTCAAGGGGGCGGTGACGCTCGGCGGAGTCGGCGTGATCCTGCTCGGCGCGATGGCGGCGAGCATGCCGATCCTGCTGATCGGCCTGCTCTTCTTCATCGTGGGATTCATGGGCGTCGACTTCTGGCTCAACGGCAAGATCCGCCGCCGCCGCGACGAGATGGAGCGCGCATTGCCCGACACGCTCGACCTGCTCACCGTGAGCGTCGAGGCCGGCCTCGGCTTCGACGCGGCGGTCGCGAAGGTCTGCGAGAAGATGGAAGGCCCGCTCATCGACGAGTTCGAGGTCGTCGCGCGCGAGATCCGCGTCGGCGAGACCCGCCGACAGGCGCTCCGCAACCTCGGTGACCGCGTCGAGAGCGACGACCTTCGATCGTTCGCACGATCGATCATCCAGGCCGACGAGCTCGGCACGTCGCTCGGCCGCACCCTCAAGGTCCAGGCCGACGACATGCGCGTGCACCGTCAGCTGTCGGCCGAGGAGAAGGCGATGAAGGCGCCGGTCAAGATGCTCTTCCCGACCGTGATCTTCATCTTCCCCGCGATGTTCATCGTGATCCTCGGGCCGGCGTTCCTGAACATCATGTCGTCGCTTGCCAACGCTACCTGACTGCGTCGCGCGACAGCTCGCGCAGCAGCACCAGCGACCCGATCGCCGCCAGCGCGAGCAGCAGCAGCTGTCCGCTGGCGCTGCGTGATCCGAGCGCCTCGCTCGACCGGATGCCGATGCCGGCGACCGCGACCATGCCCACCCACGTCATGACGACGTTGTCGGCGATCCAGCCGCCGAATCGCGCTCGGATGGCGCTCGCGACGGTGCCGGTGCCCCCGAGCCACGCGCCGAGCATCGCCACCGCGCCGACGATCGACACGGTCCGGGCCGCAAGCACGAGCTGCCACGACACGTTCTCCCACGTCGCGATCACGGCGCCCTTCCAGGTGGTGACGTCGGTGACTGCGTCGGCGAGGTACGGTCCGACCTCCCCGCGCGCGCTGCCCTCGAACAGACCGACCAGCAGGAGCCCGAAGCCCCACCATGCGATGGCGCGTCGTCGTCGCCCTTGGAGCAGCCAGAGCCCCAGCGCGAACAGGGCAACGCCGATGATCGGCAGCCACGGAGCGAGACGGTCGAGCGTCCGCGTTGCCTTGAGCGCGCGTTCGATCTCCGGGCCGTGCTTCGGCTCGACCGTTCCGTAGCGTTCGGGGATGCGCTCCGCGATCGACGGTGGCAGGCCGACCTGCTCGCTCACGCGCTCCAGCAGCGGTCGCAGGTCCAGGCGCAGGCCACGGGACGTCTCGCGAACGATCGGTGCCTTGCCGTCGACGATGTTGACGAAGCGCCTGTGCGCGTTTCGGTTCGCTCGCACCCATGCAGTCTCCACCGCGTCGCTGGCAACCGCCTTCTGCGCGGCGTCGTCGATGGTCCGACGCAGCGCGACCGATGCCGGGATCGCAAGCGGCGCGAGGCGCTCGGGCAACGCGTCGGAGATGCGGTCCTCCGGCGTGGCCCGCTCGTAGATCGTGTCGGCCGCCCATGCTGCGAGCGCGTCCTGGACCTCCGGATCCTGGATCGTCTGCCGGCTCGTCTCGGTCCACGTGTCGGTGTCGAGCAGCTGCACGCGCAGCCAACCGGCAAGCGCCGCCAGACCGATCACCAGCACCGAGAGCACGATCGCGAGCACGCCGGCGCCGGTGCGGATGCGGGACTTCCAGGGCTGCGGCATGGATTCCTCCGAAGGGGTCGCGGCGGACGCATCGTCGTCCCGCGCGGTCGGTATGCTCGTCGTCGAATCGTTGCACCCCCGTCGGTCGCGTCGTGCGCGCGGGGGCGAGGAGGGAGCGAACGATGGAAGAAGCAGCTGCGGTTTCACGCACGCGCCACGAGGACGTGTCGTGGCGCATGCTGGGCAAGCTCCTGCTGCTCGCGATCGCCGTGATCGTGGCGCTGCGCACGCTCGACCTGCTCGGAAGCGTGCTCGTCACCATCGTGATCGCAACGTTCCTCGCGATCGCGCTCGACACGGTCGTGCGCGCACTGCAGCGCAAGGGACTGTCACGTGGGCGGGCAATCGCGACAGTCGTGATCACGATCGTGCTCGGCGGCGTGATCCTCGTAGCCAGTGCGGTGGGGCTGCTGCTCTCGCAGGCGGCCCGGCTCGTCAAGGCAACCCCCGCGATCGTCGACGACCTGGAAGCCTCATGGGCCTGGAAGCAGCTCGAGAGCTACGACCTCGTCACACCCAAGACCATCGACGTGGCGACCAAGGCGCTCAGCACGCTTCCGGGGCACCTGCTCGACCTGGTCTCCGGCGCGGTCGGCGGCGTGTTCGGACTGGTCACGCTGCTGTTCGCGGTGACGTTCCTGCTCGCAGGCGGGGATCGCGCCGTGATCCTGCTCGTGCGGATCTTCCCCGGGCTCGCCGACGGGTCCGGATGGAACCTCGTTGCCGCGACCTACACCAACATCGGCCAGTACGTGGTGGGCGCCACGCTGCAGGCGCTCGCCGCCGGCGGATCGCTGCTGCTGGTGCTGCTCGTGCTGGGCGTACCGTACGCGCTCGCGCTCGCAATGTTCATGCTGATCATGGACTACGTGCCGCTCGTCGGCGCCACGATCGGTGCGGTCCCCGCCATCGGGGTCGCACTGTTCGGCAGCAGCCTGCTCGACGGCATCCTGGTGCTCACGTTCATCATCGTGTACCAGCAGATCGAGAACGCGGTGATCCAGCCGCGCATCCAGGGCAAGGTGGTGCAGCTTCCGGGCGTGGCGATCTTCTTCTCGGTGCTGGTCGGCGGCAGCATGTTCGGGGTGATCGGTGCGCTGTTCGCGGTGCCGATCGCCAGCGTGATCTCGATCGCGCTGCAGCAGTTCTTCCTGGTCACCGGCCGCGACCAGCTGCATCCCCCACGGATGTTCGACGACCACGGCCGACCGCTCGCGCGAACGGTCGCCGCTGCAGATGCCGCCACAGAGGCGACCGGCTCGTGAAGCTCATCGCGTCGGCGATGCAGGCGGCGCGCATCGTGTGGCAGACCACCGATGCCGTCGGCATGCGGATCTTCGCGGCGAGCATCGCCTACCGGGCGGTGTTCACGGTGTTGTCGTTCATGTCGACCGCGCTGCTGGTCGTGTGGCTGCTCGGGCTGGATGTCGCCGGCACCGACGGCGTGGGACGGATGCTCGCCGAGCTGCCCGACGATGTCGAGGCCGTGGTGATCGAGCGGGCGCAGCGCACGATCGATGCACATCGGCTCAACGTGCAGGTCGCGGGGTTCGTGGGCCTCGCACTGTCGATCTATGGAATGGCCGGCGGGTTCGCCGCCATCTTCGACGCGCTCAACCGGATCTTCGGCACCTATCGATACACGAGGCTGACGGTCCGGTATGCGCGCGCGATGGTCGTCGCCACCGCGTCGGTCGCGCTCGCGGGAACGGGTTTCGTGATCTACGCGCTCGGCTCCACGACCGGCAAGCTCGTGCTCGACGTGCTCAACCTCGAGGCACTCGCACCGCTCGCCGAGGACGCCGTTCGAATGACGATCTCGTTCCTGCTGGTGAGCGCTGCGTTCGCGCTGATCCTGCGCTGGGGCTCGTACGCCCGACCGCCATGGACCGACGTTGCGGCCACGGCGCTGCTCTCGGGCGCGTCGTGGCTGGCCATGACGATCGCGCTCTTCGCGTTCTCCGCGATGCTCAACCCGCTCGAGACGTACGGTACCCTGGCGTTCGCGATCGGGCTGCTGCTCTACGGCTATGCAACCTCGTACCTGCTCCTGCTCGCTGCGTTGTTCAGCCCGACGTTCGGCTCGGTGCTCGATCGACTGACGGGGCGCGGCCCGCTGCGGCTGGAGCTCGCGGGCGGGGTGACGCTCGTCGACCTGGAGCAGCGCGACCGGCGATCGCTGCTCCAGCGCCTGAACCTGCGCTCCTGACCGCTGGAGCGATCGACGGGGCGAGGTTCCTCGCGCGTGCGCGGGGGTACGACGTGCGCATGGTTCACCACCGCCACCGCGTCTCGCACCACCGTCGCGCCGTGCGTCGCCGCGCGCTGCGCTGGCTCTCGGCGTTCCTCGTGATCCAGGCAGTCACTGCCTGGCTCGTGTCGGTTCGTTCCAAGCGCGCGGTGCAGCGTCGTGAGGCCGAGCGCCCGGAGACCTATCCGTACGCGACGTTCGAGGCAGTCGAGCTCGAGCGGGGCAACGACGAGCTGCGGTTGTACATGCACGGTGCGGAGCTCGTCGACGACATCATCGCCGCGATCGATGCCGCCGAGCGGTACGTGTACGTGGAGACGTTCATCTGGGTCGACGACGAGACCGGGACGCGGATCCGATCTGCACTTGCACGGGCGGTGCGGCGCGGCGTTACCGTTCGGGTGATGTTCGACTGGCTGCTGTCGACGCGGGGGCTCGAGCAGCAGCTGCGAGCCGACGGGATCACGACGTTCGTGTTCCACCCGGTGACGGGCACGGCGGCTCTGCGCCCCGGCAACGTGCTGCGCGATCATCGCAAGCTGGTGATCGTCGACGGGATCACGAGCTTCGTCGGCGGCTACAACTTCGGCGACGAGTACTCGGGGTGGCGCGACACGCACGTCCGGATCACGGGCGAGTCGACGCACGAGCTCGAGAACGCGTTCGTCGACTTCTGGAACCAGCAGCGGCCGCGGCGCGAGGACCCGCTGCCGAGCGCCGACACGCGGTCGTGGGATCCGCACATCGTGATCCATCGCAACGATCCGTCGCTCGGCATCCTCCCGATCCGCGGGATGTACCTCGAGGTGATCGACCGCGCCGAACATCGCGTCTGGATCACGAACGCGTACTTCGTTCCCGATCGCGCGTTCCGCACGGCGCTCGAGGAGGCCGCGCGGCGTGGTGTGGACGTGCGCATCATGCTGCCGTCGCGATCGAATCACCCGCTCACCGACGCGCTCGCGCACGGGATGTTCGAGGACCTGCTCGGCGCCGGCGCACGCGTGTTCCTGTACCGCGACTTCATGGTCCACGCCAAGACGATGACCGTCGACGGCGTGTGGTCGACGGTCGGCACCGCGAACCTGGATCGCTGGTCGATGCTCGGCAACTACGAGGTGAACGCCGAGATCCGCAGCGCCGCGTTCGCCGAGCAGATGCAGCAGATGTTCGAGGTCGACTGCGCGAACTCGCACGAGGTGCACCTCGACACGTGGCGGCGCCGCCCGCTGCACATGCGCGCTGCGGAGCGGACGCTGCGCTCGCTCGCGCCACTGATGTGACACCACCGCGACTCGCGGATGCGCACGCCACCGACGACCGGCCTGATCGGGCTCCCTGTGGATGCTCGGGCACCCTGATATGCTCGCCCCTCGCCACGGCGCCGTGGCCGAGTGGTTAGGCAG
>JAGQUL010000179.1 GCA_020438525.1 Thermoleophilia bacterium
CGTCGACGTGACGGTGCTCGAGGCGAGCAGCCGAACCGGCGGGCGGACGTGGACGCGCGACACGCTCGGCGTCCCGGTCGACATGGGCGCCTCGTGGATCGAGGGCGCCGACCACAACCCGACGATGTCGATCGTGCGTTCGGCAGGAATCCGGACCGTGGTGAGCGAAGACGACGTTGCCGTGTACGCGGACGGTGACCGGGTCGCCGACGCCGACATCAGCAACGCGCTCCGGCGCTTCGGCGGCGCGCTCGAGCGCGCGCGAGCGTGGGCGGAGGACGTGCCCGACACCGACCCGTCGCTCGATCGCGCGCTGCGCTCGACCGGAACCGACCTGCGGCGCGCGGACGGCCTGCTGCAGCTCGCGGCGGTGAGCGAGCTCGACGACGAGTGCGCCGCGAGCGCCGCCGAGCTGTCGGCGTGGAACTACGACTCCGACGACGCGCTCGACGGCGACTTCCTGCTCCTGCCGGGTGGCTACGTCCAGGTCGTGAAGCAGCTCGCCACCGGGCTCGAGATCGAGCACGAGGTCGAGGTGACCCGGATCCGGTCGCGTGCATCCGGGGGCGCGCTCGTGACGGCGCGTGACGGTCGCGAGTGGAGCGCCGATCGAGTGGTGGTCGCGGTGCCGTTGACGCAGCTGCGCGAGCTGCGCTTCGTGCCGGCGCTGCCTGCGGCGCATCGCACGTCGATGTACCGACTCGGCATGGGAACCTTCAACAAGGTCGCGCTCCGATTCGACGAGCGTTTCTGGCCCGATGTGGACACGGTCGCGATCGGTGACCGACGCTCGATCGTCCGCGAGTGGCTCAACATGGAGCGGGTGGTGGGCGAGCCGGTGCTGCTCGGCCTCGCCGGCGGCGACGCCGGACGGTGGGTGGAGGCACACGACGACCGCACGGTTCGACGCCGTGTGCTGGCGGAGATGTCGAGGGCGGCCGGCGTGGCCGTGCCCGACCCGACCGGGATCGACATCCAGCGCTGGGGCAGCGAGCCGTTCATCGGCGGCTCGTACTCGTACCGGCCGCCCGGCGCGTCGATGGCCGACCACGCGGCCCTCGCCGAGCCGATCGACGTGCATGTCGCGCTCGCGGGCGAGGCGACGGATCCGGAGTTTCCTTCGACGGTGCACGGTGCGATCCGGTCCGGACGCCGAGCTGCGCGCGATGTCTTGCGCGCACGCGTGAACTGATGCGACCCGACGCGCGTTCGTGATGCATCGGGCGACTTGCGCGACCCGCTGCGTGCTCGAATCCGGTTCAAGGATCGGACCAACACGCCGATGCACGACCGGAACTCGAACGACCCGGGAGAAACGAACGTGCTCGTACGCGCAGGCAACGAAGGTGAATGGCTCCAGCTGCAGCCGGTCCATGGAGCGCCGGAGGGCGGCATCCAGACGCTGCTCGGCAGCGACGCGGCCAACCTGCTCGAGCTCGACGAGCCACTGCCGGTAGCCGCGTACGGTCCGTGGCCGCAAGGTGCTGCGGCTGGAATCGACGCGGTCTGCATCACTCCGCGGGGCGACATCGAGCTCGTGGTCGCGACGTGGGACGAGGATCCGCGCGACACGCTCTGGCGCATGGCCGACGTGGCCGGAACGCTCCGCGGCACGACCCTCGACGCGTTCGCCGCGCACTGCAGCGAGATCGGCTCGGGTCAGTCGGTTGCCGCCTGGGTCCAGGCACGCGTCGGCGGCGACGTTCGAGCGATCGAGCATCGCCTCGCGCAGGTGCTCGACGCGGGCGAGTTCGGATTCATGCTCCTGACCCCTCGCGGAGCAGGAGCGCTCGCCCAGCCGCTCGCGTGGATGCAGCGATCCGCGGCACGCGTTCGCGTATTCGAGCTCGCAATGCAGCGCGCTGGCGCGGTGCAGGCGATCGAGGGCACCGAGGTGCCGCTCGATCACGCCGACTCGAGCGGGCCCGCCACGCCAGCAGTGACCGAGCCCGCTCGACCGGAGCTCCAGCTCGTGCCCGACGAGA
This sequence comes from Thermoleophilia bacterium, assembly GCA_020438525.1. The sequence goes on from JAGQUL010000179.1 coordinate 1,986, forward strand.
CACCGGCACGGGCCGAGGCCGAGGCCGCACCACGACCCGAAGCCGCGCCGGAGCCCGCGCCTGCGCCGGAGCAGGAGGCCACAGCCGACGACCACGGCGAGGATTCACGCAGCGCAGAGGCGGTCGTGGTGGCGATCCCCGCCCCCGATCCGGAGCCGGAGGCCGAGCTGCAGCCCGAGCCAGAGGCCGAGGTGGAGCCCGAGGCAGCCGACCAGCCCCAGCCCGAGGCCCAGCCCGAGCCCGAGGAAGCGGCGGAGCCGGACGTGCAGCTCGAGCCGTCGACCGTCGAGGCGTTCTTCGAGGCGGTCGACAAGCTCGACCATCGCACGACGAGCCACGTTCGCTGGCTCCACGAGTCGCTGCTGAAGCTCGTCGACGACGCCGAGTACGTGACCGACGGCGAGCTCGTCCACGTCGCTGGCTGGTTGCAGCGCGACGACAAGCGCCTCGCGCTGTTCGGACTCGACAGCCAGGGCGTGCTGCAGCTGGTCCTGTCGACCCTGCCCGAGCACGAGCAGCTGGAGTTCGCCGACGAGGTCGCGGGACTGCTGCCCGACGGCAACGGCGACGCGCTGATGCAGGCAGGATTCGCGGAGATCGACGTGCCGGCGAACCTCGACGACCAGACCCTGCTCGAGTACCTGGTCGACAACCTCGTCGAGGCGCTTCCCGGTGGTCGCGAGCTGTTCGGCACCGGTCCCGATTCGCAGCAGCCGGCGGCCCAGGCCGATTCCGAGACCGAGGCAGAGGACTCGGTCGACGAGGTCGGCGACGACTTCTTCGCAGGCGTCTCCGCGGGCAACGATCCGGACGAGGTGCAGAGCGCCCTCGACTCGAACGGCCTGGAGGACACGACGCCGCCCAGCGCACACGAGGACCCCGCCGAGCAGGCCGAGCAGCCCGCTGCGGACACGGGCGCCGACGAGGCGCAGCCCGCCGCCTCGGTCGAGCCGCTTCCCAAGCCTGCATACGAGCCGCCGGCTCCCGAGCCGAAGCCGAAGAAGTCGCGCTGGCGCCGCCGCGGCGCCGCGTGATCGTCAGCGTCTGGCGCGGACGCGCGTGACCTCGGTCACGACCACGCGTTCACACCCGAACGTGCGGTCCTCCAGGCGACCGTTCACGCTCACCACGTAGGCGACGTCGTTGCCGGGACCACAGTACAGGCGGTCCTGGCGACCGTCGACGTTCGCCGCGCGCAGCACGTCGTCGCCGTCGGCGCCCAGCAGCACGTCGCGCCCCGGGCCTGCCCAGAGCACATCGTCGCCCTGGCCGCCGTGCAGCACGTCGTCGCCGCGCGAGCCGAACACCACGTCATTGCCGCCGCTGGCGAGGATCACGTCGTCGCCGCCACGTCCGTCCAGCCGATCGTTGCCGGCCGTGCCGAACAGCGTCTCGTCCGCCTGCGTGCCACCTGCCGCGGGCGGGGCGGTGCGCACCCCGTCGCGGTCTCCGTCGTCGCGGCCAGCGACCGCGGTGGCGGTGAGCACCACCACGATCAGTGCCGTTGCAGCCACCACCGCGAACGCGACGCGTCGGAGCGTTGGTCCGCGTGCGTCGAGCGCCTCGCGGGCGCGCAGCAGCTGGAAGTGCGCCTCGTCTCGAGCGTGCTGCAGGCGTGCGGCTCGCTGCAGTCCGGCAATCGTGTCCGTGTGATCGGTCATCGACGTGGCAGACGCCACATCGGCGCGGACCTCGCGCAGCCCAGACGAAACGCTTACATCGAGCGGGCGTGGCGGCTTCCGGCGAGTGCGTCGTCGGACACCAAGTCGTGCAGGGAGGGGGTGCCGAATCGCTCGCCCTCCGACCACGACCGCATGTCGGTCCCCCACTGCGGCACACCACCCGCGCGTCGCAGCATCGCCGCCGAGTGCATGAGGTTCCACGCCATCAGCGACACGTTGCGGTGGGTGAACGAGTTGTCGTAGCCGACCGAGTCGTCGTCGCCGAAGCTCTTGCCGGGTCCGATCTCGCCGATCCATCCGCAGTCACAGTTCGGCGGCACCGTGTAACCCAGGTGCGACAGCGAGTACGCGAGGTTCATCGACGCGTGCTTGACGCCGTCCTCGTTGCCGGTGACCACCCAGCCACCGACCTTGCCGTAGAACGCGAACTGGCCCTGCTCGTTGTGCCGGCCGCTGCTGCCGTACAGTCGCTCGACCACGCGCGTGCAGACGCTCGACTTCTCGCCGAGCCACAGCGGCGTACCGAGCACCAGGATGTCGGCCTGCAGGACCCGGTCGAAGATCGCCGGCCACTCGTCCTCGCCCCACCCGTGCTCGGTCATGTCGTGGTAGATGCCGCTCGCGATCCGGTGGTCCACGGCACGGATCGAGTCCACCGTCACGCCGTTCCGCGCCATCAGCGTCGACACGCCCTCCATCAGGCGTTCGGTATGGCTCGCGCCCGGCGACCGGGTCAGCGTGCAGTTGATGAACAGTGCGCGCAGGTCGTCGTAGTCGAGGTCGGCAGGCGGTCCGTCGGGCGTGGAGGAATCATCCATGCGTGACGGTCTGCCCACGCGCTTCATCGCCAATCATCGCGGCACCACGACCGCCGCTGATCAGGCCTTCGCGGCGTCGACGAACGCCTGTGCGCGCAGCTTGTAGCCGTCGGGTCCCGAGTGGACGCCGTCGCCGCCGACGAGGCTCGGCTTGTCCTTGACCATCCTGGCCCAGTCGACGAGACCCATCACGTCGGAGTTCTTCGCCGCCATGTCGCGGATCATGGAGTTCACCGCGCCGTAGTCGCCCGGGCGAACGATCGTGGCCCACACGACCCGCCCGCCACGCTCGCGAGCATCCTTCACGGTCTTCTCGATCGCGGAGCGCAGCTCGTCGATCTGGCCGGGCGAGTTGTTCGTGAACAGCGCCATCTCCACGACCCGCGGCTTGTCCTTGACCGCGTCGTAGCGGCGCATGCCTTCCTTGAGCGGGATGCCGCCCGTCGCATCGACCGTTACCGGAGCGCCATCGATGTCCTTCGGCATGAACGGCTTCACGCCCACCGTGAGCGAGTCGCCGATGAGCAGCACGCCCTGCTTTGCCTGGCTGGTCGCTGCGTGCGCCGCGCCACCGCCACCGCTCGTGCCTGGAGCGGGCGGCTGCGCGCCCGGCTCGATGGCCGGGGCCTGTGGAAGCGGCGGCG
>JAGQUL010000180.1 GCA_020438525.1 Thermoleophilia bacterium
ACCATGCCGATACCGGCGGCGATGCCGTCTCCCGGCCCGTGGAAGGTGACCGGCTTGCCGTCGATCAGGATCTCGCCCTCGTCGGGGGAATAGAGCCCCGACAGGATATTCATCATGGTGGACTTGCCGGCGCCGTTCTCGCCGACCAGGCAGTGCACCTCACCAGCACGCAGGTCGAAGTTGACGTCCTTGTTCGCGTAGAAGCTGCCGAAGCGCTTGGAGATCCCGCTCAGTTGCAGGATCGGCTGCTGCGACGGCGCCGGAACCGGCGGGATGTTCCCACCGACTGGTGACTGGTCCTGCTCCACGTGGGGATTCTGCCCGATCGACCGGACTCCCGCTCCACGCGCACGTGCGCGCACGCGGGAGGACCGCGTGCGACGCTACTTGGGCTCCGTCGGGATGTCGACCTTGCCGGCCTTGATGTCCTCGATCACGGGTGCGAGCTTGGCTTCGTACGACTCGGCGGCGGGCGCGATCGTGCCCAGGCCCACGCCATCCTCGGCGAGGCCGTACACGCCGTCGGCGCCACCCTGGAAGCTGCCGTCGGCCACGCTCTTGATCGTGTCGAGCACCGCGACGTCGACCTTCTTCACTGCACTGGTGAGGATGTGCGCGCCCAGGTAGGCCTGGTCGGCATCCACGCCGATGCCCCACACGCCCTTGGTCTTGGCTGCGTCGAGCGCGCCAAGTCCACACCCGCCCGCGACCTGGAACACGATGTCGGATCCCTTGGAGATCTGCGAGTTGGCGCGGTCCTGGCACTTGGACTGGTCGATGAAGTCCTGCGAGTAGTCGACGAGCACGTCACAGTCCTTGCAGAATGCCTTGACGCCTGCCTGGAAGCCGGCGATGTACTTGTCGACGGGCGGGATCTTCTGCCCGCCGATCGCGCTCACGACCTTCTTGCCGTTAAGGCCCTTGAGCGTGCTGTCGCTTTCCACCATTCCCGCGAGCGCGCCCGCAAGGTAGCCGGCTTCCTGCTCCTTGAAGACCAGACCGCGCACGTTGGCGGGCTTGCCGAGGTCCTCCACCGAGTAGTCGATGATCGCGAACTTGCTCTCGGTCGCCTTGCCGCTGACCGCCTTGATCGGGTCGGCCATCAGGAACCCGACGCCGATCGTGAGGTCCATGCCCTGCTGCGCGAGCTGGCCGAGGTTCTTCTCGTAGTCGGCGGCCGACTTGGACTCGAGCACGGTTCCCTTCGCGCCGAGCTCGGACTCGGCCTGCTTGAGCCCCTCGTTCGCGAGCGCGTTGAAGGAGCGGTCGTTGAGGCCGCCGAGGTCGGTCACCAGGCCGACCTTCGGGCCGTTGCCGCCGCCCGAGTCGCCGCCGTCGCCGCCGCTGCTGCCACCGGTGTCGCCTCGCTTGCCGCAGCCCGACAGCGCCAGCGCGAAGGCTGCCACGAGCGTCACCGCCACCATCGTCTTGCCCCATGGGGGTTGCTTCACCTGCACGTCCTCCGCACGCGTCGCACGTCGCTGCTGCTGCATGTTCCCCTCCTTGGCCGGCCCCCAGGTGCCGGTTCGCGATGCTGCACGCTTCCCCTGCGTGCACGCGACGAATGAGGGTAGCCACGGCGTCGGACGCGGTCGCGCCGGCCACCACGGTGGAGAAGACACGACGGGCGCCGGCCCGAAGGCCGACGCCCGCTCGCGTCGATCTGGTCTTCGTCGCCCGTGCTAGACGGTCTCGGGGACCTCGATCGTGCCGTCGAGGATGCCCTGGCGGGCCTTCTCGACCAGGTCTGCGTACTGCTGCGCCGGGCTGGCGATCTCACCCACGTCGACGCCGTTCTGCTCGAGGCCGAAGACGGACGTCTCGCCACCGGGGAAGTCGTCGTCCTTGACCGACTGGATCATCTGGAACACGGCCTCGTCGACGTTCTTCATCGCGCTGGTGAGGATGTGGTCGCCGAGGTATGCCTGATCCGCATCGACGCCGATGCCCCAGACCCCCTTGGTCTTGGCCGCGTCGAGCGCTCCCAGACCACACTGGCCGGCAACCTGGAACACGATGTCGGAGCCCTTCGAGATCTGCTTGTTGGCACGGTCCTGGCACTTGGCCTGGTCGACGAAGTCCTGCGAGTAGTCGACGAGGACCTCACAGTCCTTGCACTGGCTCATCACGCCGGCCTTGAAGCCCGCGATGTACTTGTCGACCGGCGGGATCTTCTGGCCGCCGACCGCGCTCACGACCTTCTTGTCGTTGAGCCGCTCGATCGATCCATCCTGCTCGACGGCGCCGGCAAGCACGCCTGCAAGGTATCCGGCCTCCTGCTCCTTGAACAGGATGCCGGCGACGTTGTCGGTCGCGGTCCAGTCGCCGTTGTCGTCGGCGTAGGTGAAGTCGACGATCGCGAAGTCGGTGTCGGGTGCCTTCTCGGCGGCCGACTTGATCGCATCACCCATCAGGAAGCCGATGCCGACCACCAGGTCGGCGCCGCTCTGCACCTGCGAGCCGAGGTTCTTGGTGTAGTCGCTGTCGGACTTGGACTCGATCACGCTGCCGGTCGCGCCGAGATCCTTCTTCGCCTTCTTGAAGCCCTCGTTGGCGAGGAAGTTGAACGAGTGGTCGTTGAGACCGCCCACGTCGGTCACCAGGCCGACCTTCGGGCCCGACGTGTCGCCGCTGCTGCTCGAGTTGTCGTCGCTGCCGGACTTGCCGCAGCCGGCGACGAGCGCCGCTGCGATCACGAGCGTCGCTGCCACGACGGCACCGCGCTGGAAACGCTTCAAGGACATTGGGAGGCTCCCTCGTTCACATGGAAATGGCACGGACGCGGGCGACGTTACATACCGCGCCGGTCGCGATGCAACGGAAACGGTCGGAACCTCCGAGAAACGGGTGTCGGCGCGGAACTGGACCCCCGCGCACGACGTGGACGGGACGGAGTTTCGGGATGACGACGATCACGCGAGCGGCCCTCGAGCCTGCGCCGCTGCATGCCGATCCGAAGCGCTCGTCCGAGGCGAAGCTCGACGCCGCGATCGCGCGGCTTGAGGCGTCACATTCGGCGCACGAGCTGGGCGTGCTGCTGCGCGAGCACCGCGACCGGATCGTGCTGCTCGACGCCCCCGATCCACGCCTGCCGGAAGGCGCCGGCGCACGCTGGGATGCAACCTCCCGGACGATGCTCATCTACGCGGACCAGCTCGACCATCCCGCAGGGGTCACGCTGGTCGCGCACGAGGCGCAGCACATGGCCGACATGGGCGGCCCGGCGCAGGCGTTCGGACGCGCGCTGCTCGGGGTCGGTCGCGGCATCATCGGCATGGTGACCGCCCCGCTTCGGCTCGAGAACCCCGTCAGCGCTGCGATCGACGGCGTTCGCGGCGGCTTCCAGATCCCGAGCGAGGTGGACGCGTACCACCTGCAGGCAGAGGTGGCTCAGGAGTTCGGGCTGCGCGCGCCAGTGCTGCAGCACGAGGATGGAACCCCGCGCTCGAAGGACGAGCTGCGTGCGTGGCTGCTCGACGACGACCTGTACCGCATGCCTGCGACCATGCGCACCGTGGTCGGTGCCGGATTTGCCTGGGTCGGCGGGCGCGCCACCGGTCAGCTCGCGAACGCTGCCGTGAAGCGCCTCGCGCCGACCAGCTGGGTCGCACACCATCCTGCGGCGATCACCGTCGGGGCGCTCGCACTGTGGGGTGGCCTGCTCGTGCAGGACCACCTCGCCGCCCGCGCGTCGGAGTGATCGTCAGGTGCCCGCGGTCTCGGCGGCCGCGTCGGCCTCGTCGCCGACGAGCTCACCGCCGAGCTCGGCGAGCAGGCGCGGCACGTCGGCGTCGGTGATCAGCACGTTGCGCGGTCGCGGGCCCTCGCCCGGTGCGCACACGCCGCGCCGTTCGAGCATGTCCACCAGCCGCGCGCCCCGCGTGTACCCGACGCGCATGCGTCGCTGGAAGAAGCTCGCGCTGCACGTCTGGAACTCCGCCACCAGTCGGATCGCCTCGCCGAGCCGATCGTCCTGGTCCACGAAGTCGGCATCGGCCTCCTTCGCCGCAGGCTCCGGCTCGGCGAGCAGGTCCTCGTCGAAGTCGGGCTCGCGCTGCGACCGCGACGCGTCGCACAGCGCGCGCACCTCCTTCTCGCTGATCCACGCACCCTGCACGCGCTGCGGCGAGCGTGCCCACACCGGCTTGAACAGCATGTCGCCCTGCCCGAGCAGCGTCTCCGCGCCGTTCTGGTCGAGGATCACGCGGCTGTCGGTCTGGCTCGACACCGCGAACGCGATCCGGCTCGGCACGTTCGACTTGATCATGCCGGTGATCACGTCCACGCTCGGCCGCTGCGTCGCGAGCACCAGGTGGAAGCCCGCCGCGCGGCCCTTCTGCGCGACGCGCACGACCGCGTCCTCCACGTCGGCCTTTGCCTGCATCACCAGGTCGGCGAGCTCGTCGATGATGATCAGCACGTAGGGCGCCGGGTCGTCGCCCCGCTTGCGGCGGATCACGTTGTACTCGTCGAGCGTCCGCGCGCCCGCGATCTCCATGCTCGAGTAGCGCTCCTCCATCTGCGCCACCACATTGCCGAGCGCGTTCGCCGCCTTCTTCATGTTCGTGACCACCGGGGTCATCAGGTGCGGCAGCCCCTCGTAGGTGCTCAGCTCGACCTTCTTCGGGTCGATCAGCAGCAGCTTCACCTCGTCCGGCGATGCGTTGAGCACGATGCTGCTCAGCAGCGCGTTCATGCAGCCGGACTTGCCGGCGCCGGTCGTGCCCGCCACGAGCAGGTGCGGCATCTTGGCGAGGTCGGCGCCCACCACGTCGCCGGTGATGTCCTTGCCGAAGCTCACGTACAGCGGCGAGCTGCCCTTCGGGGGTGCCTGATGGATGTCGCCGAGGGTGACGATCGACGGGCTCGAGTTCTCGATCTCGATGCCCACTGCGCTCTTGCCCGGGATCGGCGCGAGGATGCGGATCTCGGTCGTGGCCAGCGCGTAGCTGAGGTCCTTGCGCAGGTTCTCGACCTTGCTCATCTTCGTGCCCGGCGCGAGCGAGAGCTCGTACCTCGACACGCGCGGTCCGGGCACCATGCCCACGACCTGCGCCTCGATCCCGAAGTGGCCGAACGTCTCCTCCAGCAGCCGCTTGATCCGGTCCACGTCGGCCGGCCGCGCCTTGTTCACGCCCGTGCCGCGCGTGAGCAGCTCCGGCGACGGCAATGCATACTCGGGATCGGTCACGCGAGCGCGCAGGGTCGTCGTCTTCGCCTGCTTCGAGCCCTTCCCTTTCCCCTTCGCCTTGGGCGCCGCCGCGCCCGCGGTGGGCTCGTCTGCATCGTCGCCTGAGGCAGCCGCTCCCGGAACGAGCTCGAGCTGCTCGTCGGGTCCTTCGATGGGATCGGGCGACGACGAGCCGACCACCGAGTGCGACCCGGCCGGCTGCTGGTCGGGCTCGTCGAGCTCGATCACCCCGGCACCGTCGTTGCCGCTGGTGGCATGTGCGAACGTCGCCGGCACGTCGCCGAACAGGTCGGGGAATGCGCCCGATCCGTCGAACGGGCGCCCCTCGCGCGCTGCGGCGGCGGCCTGTCTGGCGGCCTCGAACTGGGTCGTGGCGGTCTCCGACACGCGCACCGCTGCGTCGCGCGTCGCCACGCCGGCCACCGTCGCGGCGGTGCCCATGCGCCGCGCCCACCAGCGCGTTGCAGCCTGCGCCGACGAGCCGCTCGTGAACAGGATCCCGAGCGTGAGCCCGAGCAGGCACACGATCGTGGTGCCCGCGTCGCCGAACAGGTTCCAGGTCAGGAAGT
>JAGQUL010000181.1 GCA_020438525.1 Thermoleophilia bacterium
CTCGGTCGGGACTGACGGCTCAGCCGGAGCGACGCGCCGCCGCCAGGTGCGCACGTGCCTGCGTCGACAGCTCGCGCTGGCGCGACTCGACCTCCGCGGCAAGCGCGATCACGTCATGCTCGGACGTCGGATCCAGGTGCGCCGTCGGGATCGGATCGCCCCACGCCATCGCGCTGCGATGCGCACCCTGGAGCGCCTTGCTCGCAGGCCGCATGCCATACGCCCGAGCCGGCGCAGTCATCGACTCGCCCACCGGCACGATCGGGGTGCCGGTCTCGATCGCGATCCGGGCGATGCCGGTACGCGCCGGCATCGGCGCGCGGGTGAGCGGGATCGTTCCCGACGGGTACATGAGCAGGTCCTGCCCGTCGGCGAGCACCCCGCGCGTGATGTCGACCGCGCGTCGCGAATCACCGAGCGACACCGGGTAGGCGTGCAGGTCGTCGAGCATCGGACCGACGAGCGGCAGGTCCCAGAGCCAGTCCACCGCGAGCGTCCGCATCGGCAGATCGTGGCCGACATTGATCCTGCCGATGTCCCAGAGCCCTGCATGGACGGGTGCGACGATCACGTTCGAGCCCGCGGATGCCGCTCGATCGGCGCCGAGCACGTCCTGCCCGAGCATCGCCTGCAGCGGGCGGCTCGCGAACGCGCGACGCACCACGCCGTGCGGCGGTCCGTCGGCGATCACGCGTCGCGCGTCGTCGTCGAGTGAGCCTGCGAGCTGCTCGCGAACCGCGGAACGGCGCGTCGCGATCACGGCCGCCGACTCCCGTGCATCCATGGTCGAGGATCGCAGCGACGGCGTGCCGATCTCGGTGATCCCGTCGATGAGCGCCACGCCTCGTCGAATGTCGGCCGCCGTCGACTCGAGCATCGCGCCGTGTGGCATGCCCCGAGTCTCGAGCCGTCGCACCAACAGTCGCGGCGCGGCTTCGATCGCCGCAGCGCCCCGGCCGGACGATCCTGCCGCCCGCGCGAGCAACCGTGCGGCCTCCGACGCGTCGGCGCGACGTGCGACGGGGATCTCGTCGATGCCGTGCTCGATGCCGCGCGCAACGCGTCCGGCCGCCGCGCTCGTACGCTCGAGCACCTCGGTCGCAGACTGCGGTACCAGCGTGCCTCCGGCGCGCACGCCGAGCGTGAGCTCCTCGAGCACGTCCGCGTAGCCGCCGAGCGGCATGATCGGTATTGCCGGCTGTAGTCGCATGGTGCCCGAACCCGATCGACTCGACTGGTCGTCGGCAGCTTCCCCCTGTCGGGTTGTCGATTCCGGCACCGTCGTCGTTACAGTTCCACTCGTCCATGCAGCGACCCGAAGACACCCACCGCCACCCGGCAACGCCGCTCCGCAGCGGGTACGTGCTCGTCGACAAGCCGAGCGGCCCGTCGTCGCACGCAGCGGTGCAGCAGGTTCGACGCGCACTCGGCATCGGTGGTCGGCGCGGAACCAAGGCCGGGCACGCCGGTACGCTCGACCCGTTCGCGAGCGGCCTGCTCGTGGTGCTGATCGGCAGCGCCACGCGACTGATGCCGTTCGTCGTGGGACACGACAAGCGCTACCTCGTCGACGTTCGATTCGGCGCGTCGTCGACCACCGACGACCGCGAGGGCGAGCTCACCCCAACCGACGCCGCGCGGCCCGAGCGCGCCCGCGTCGAGCAGGCGTTGGCAACGCTCGCCGCGGTCACCGAGCAGGTGCCGCCTGCAGTGAGCGCGATCCACGTCGACGGCAGGCGGGCGTACCAGCGCGTGCGCCGAGGCGAGGTCGTGGACGTTCCCGCGCGACCGGTGCGGTTCGATTCGATCGAGCTCATGGACTGGCGCGAACCTGCTGCAGGGGAGGAGGGACCGACCGCGCGCCTGGACGTTCGCTGCGGATCCGGGACCTACATGCGCGCGCTGGCGCGCGACCTGGGCGAGGCAGTCGGATGCAGCGCATACTGCGTGGAGCTGCGCCGGAGCGAGGTGGGCGACCTCGCGCTGGATGGCGACGCGGCGGCGCCCGCCCCGGACGAGGTGCGGATCGAGCACGTACGCGACGCGCGCGAGCTGCTGCAGATGCCGGAGCTGGTGCTCGATGCGGTCGGTCTCGCGCACGTCGCCGCGGGACGACGCATTCCGCTCCCGCGGGCGCTCGTCGATGCCGCGCATGTGGCGCTCGTGGCACCCGACGGATCACTTGCCGGGATCGCTCGACCGACCAGCGACGCTGCACTGCTGCAGCCCACCGCGGTATTCGTCACGCAACCCACCGCTGCCAGACCTGCAAGGATCGGACCCGTGAACGATCTCGACACCACCCGACCGGTCATCGCGCTCGGCACGTTCGACGGCGTGCATCGCGGACATCGCTCGATGCTCGAGCTGGCCCGCACCGCGGCGGCGCCCGACGCACGCCCGGTCGTGGCCATGACGTTCGACCCGCATCCACGCGCGGTGGTCGCGGGCGGCGCACCGCCGCTGCTCTGCTCGATCGAGGAGCGCGTCGAGCGGATCGTCGCCGCCGGCGCCGAACGCGTCGAAGTGGTGCCGTTCACCCAGGCATTCAGCACGCTCTCGCCGGCGGAGTTCGTCGACGACTGGCTCGTCGGACGCCTGCGCGCCGCGAGCGTGGTGGTGGGGCACAACTTCCGGTTCGGGCATCGGGCCGCCGGCGACGTGACGACGCTCCGAGAGCTGTGCGCAGCGCATGGGGTCGATGTCGTCGTGTGCGACCTGCTCGTCGACGGTGACCAGGCCGTCAGCTCCAGCCGCATCCGTCGCCTGCTCGTCGGTGGCAACGTCGAGATCGCCAACCAGCTGCTTGGCTTCGCATACGACCTCGAGGCCACGGTCGAGCACGGAGCCCGCCGCGGCCGCGAGCTCGGCATGCCCACGGCGAACCTCGGGGTCCCGGCAACGCGGCTCGTTCCCGCCGACGGCGTCTACGGCGGCGTCGCCACCCTGCAGGGCACGCGCTGGCCGGCCGCGACAAGCGTCGGCACCAATCCGCAGTTCACGGCCGACCAGGCGCATCCGCCGCGCACGGTCGAGGTGCACCTGATCGGCTACGAGGGTCCCGACTTCTACGGCGAGCAGCTCCACGTCGACTTCGAGCAGCACATCCGCGGGCAGCAGACGTTCGACTCCGTCGAGCAGCTCGTGGAGCAGATGCAGCAGGACCTGAAGGACGTGCAGGCCGGGCTCGACGCCCGCAGCTCGCTCGCCTGAGGCTTCACCGCGAAATGTCGGCCCGCCTACGGACGGGTTGGGCCACCGCGTGCGTCACTGGCCTCGAGCGATGCGATCGGCGCGTCGCCCGGGGGAAGGAGCCGCACCGTGAGGATCGACCACGTTTCCGCGATCAGGGGCTGCCGTCGCGACACGACACCACCGAGCTCCGGCGACGCGGTCGTCGACCGCAGCACCGAGCAGCAACTGGCGGACGCGCAGCTGCTCGCCCAGGTCGGTGCAGCGTTCGAGGCCGCACGATCCCGCGCCACGCCGGCGTTCGTGCCGGCTCCGGCAGACCGTGACTGGACCCGTCGATATCGCCGGTGGATGCCCTGAACGGTACCCGGTTGCGCGATTCCACGGAGCCGTGGTACCACTGGATACGAGGCCCCACGCCGTGGACGCACCAGCCGGACACCCCCGTCCGGAACGCGACCAGGGAGTCACCCCACATGGCAGGTATCGGAGCAGTCGGAGGCGCATCGGGCGGCCTCGGCAGCGTCGGCGGATCGACCAGCGCCAACGCGATGTGGCTCGGCACCTCGTCCCCGTCCGCCGCATCCGCAGGAACCCCGAGCGGCGGCAACGCCTCCGTCAACACCACCTTCGACATCGGCGCCGCGAGCCAGATCGACGCATCGCCGATCGGCCTGGGAACCCCGGTGTTCCAGTACGGCGACCACAAGAAGGACGAGCAGCAGCCGAGCGCCGCCTCGATGGTCGCCGCCAGCTACGCGGCCTGGTCGGGACAGACATAGGCGCGAACACGCCTCGATCACCGTTGCCACGCCTTCCACCGTGCTCACCGCACCAGCGGGCCCTACGCCCCGCACGCGGACCAGCTCGTACCCCCGGGCACCCGCAGCCGAAGGAAGGAACGCCGAATGAACACGATCTCCACGATGGGCGCGTTCGCCGCACCCATGACCGGACGGACGACCCCCGCCGCAGCCACGACCACGCCGAGCGCCGACAAGGGCGACCTGCTCAGCGCGATGCAGCCTGCGATGGACGCGGCGTTCGCGGTCGGCCGACCCACCGACCAGCGCGGCGCACAGGCGATCCTCGCCACGACGGGTGCCTACGTCGACGGCGCGAACCAGACGATGCAGCGCATCGACAAGGGCATCGAACAGAAGCTGCAGCAGCTCGAGACGCTCCAGGGCAGCGACCCCGATGCCGCCGCGAAGCTCGATCGCGACATCAAGCTCCTGCAGCGACTTCGCGATCGCATCCAGCTGTCGATCGAGCGCGTGCTGGATCCGCTCGGCGAGCACGACGACGATGACGTCGTGGCACGTCGCTCGGAGAAGAAGGCCGACGAGAAGCTGCGCCGCAGGCACGAGGAGCTCGAGCTGCTCGAGCAGCGCCGAGCGCTCCTGGGAGGGTCGACCGCGGCAGCGCTCGCGCCCGTCGACACCACCATGGTCGCGGGCGCCTACGGTGCCGCGAGCGCCGCAGGCGGCGGCGCGGCCGCAGGCGCCGGAGGGTGACACCGGCGCCTGCACCGACACACGTCGCCGGTCCTGCCTGACGGGACCAGCGACCGCGCGACCACCTGCTGCATGACGGCGGGTGCAGGACGCACCACGACCCTGCATGACGGAGTCCACGCGTCCGGGACACGACACGACACACGACGGATCCCCGTTGACCGGAATCGGCGACCCGGTGGATCCTGTACGACCGGGCCCGATTCGCACGCGGGACGACACCGAACGGTGCGCGCTGACGGACGAGGCCCACGGGACAACGGGAGAGACGGGACGGATGAACGTCGACGGCGTCGTCGCTGCTGCTGCGCGAACGAGCACCATGGGCACCGCGCCCGTGTCGCCCGTGGTGCGCGACGGCGACGACGCCGGGGCGTACGTCGGCGGCTCCCCGTCATCGAGCGCCGCGGATGCCGCGGGGCAGTCGGCGCTCGACCAGCCGCTGTCGATCGAGCTGATCGGTGGTGATGCGACCGACGTCGCCGACATGCACGCGATCGCGTCGCGGTCCGGCCTCGCGCTCGAGGTCTCCCGCAACGGGGACCCGTCACCGGATGACGTGCTCAGGCAGCTCGACAGCCCGATCGACACGTCGTCCCGCGACCGGATGGAGGCGCTGCGCGACCGGCTTCGAGAGCTGCTGCGGACCGGCACCGGCGCCCCCGACAGGATCATCAAGCGCCTCGACGGGCTCGACCACCTGATCGAGGCCGCCCGCAAGCAGGAGGAGCGGCAGCGCTTCCTCAAGAAGCTGATGCAGATGCTCCTGATGGGCGTGCTCACGCCCGAGGTGATCTCGATGGCCAAGTCGCTCGGCCTCGTGAAGTTCCTCAAGCAGGCGATCGAGTCGCTCGCTCGCCGCAGGATGTTCAACCCGAACCAGCTCGCCGCGATCGCAGCGTTGCTCGGACAGGCAGGCATCTCGGTCCCGCTCGTCAGCACGATGGTCGCCCAGCACGACTACGATGCGGAGGCCGCCAGGACCGCTGCCTGCCTGCTGCGCGGCGTCGATCCGGGCGTCGGCGAACGTGGGCGACAGGTCCGTGTCGCGTCCGCGCTGCTTGCTCCGACAGGCCGGTGACCCGCCCGATCCGCGCAGGAGATCGCGCGATCCCGTAGAATCACGCCAACGGCCCCCGACGGGCCCTGCCGCCGCGAGTTCGCGGACGCGTGAGAGCAGCCCCTGGCGGGCGAGCATCGACCACGTGCCGGCAGGAGCGCGTCGACGGGCGACACGCCAGCGAAGCCGACGGATCGGCTTCCGACCTGACACGAAGGAACACCAGGTGCTCACCAAGGACCAGAAGGCCAAGATCGTCAAGAAGTACGGCAAGGGCGACAAGCCCGACCCCGGCGCCACCGAGGTGCAGGTTGCACTGCTCACCGAGCGGATCAACTACCTCACCGACCACCTCAAGCAGCACAAGCACGACCACCACTCGCGNNTCGTGGCCTGCTGATGCTCGTCGGCAAGCGCCGCCGTCTCCTCGACTACCTCGCCAAGAAGGACCTCGAGGGGTACCGAACCCTCATCAAGCAGCTCGGCCTCCGCAAGTAGCGGTTGCGAGCACATCGGCCCGACGCCACCCGGCTCGGGCCGTTTTCGTTCGCCATCACCGACATGGGGTCGGGATGGCCTGAAGCAGAACAGGACAGCAGACAGACATGGCAGCAACCACCCTCGTGATGGACCCGACCACGGTCTCCGTCACCGTCGGCGA